>NZ_JBLVPS010000005.1:0-258220 GCF_048286515.1 Flavobacterium rhamnosi
CCTACAAGGAACTACTTCGGATCCGTTGACAAGAACAACCCAAGGGACATCAATAGTTACGTGGACCTTTACAGATGCTGTTGGAAACACCAGTACCCAGACACAGAAAATAGTTGTGAAAGACAACCAAATTCCAATTATTTATTCAAACGGAAATAAGAATTTAATTACAGATTTGAATGCATGTGGAGCTACCGTAGTCGTTTCCGCTTCTGTAACGGATAATTGTTCTGTAGGAAGTTCAATCGGCGTAAGAAGTGATTCGCTTGCACTGACAGCTTTATATCCGGTTGGAACAACAACCATCACATGGAATGTAATAGATGCCAATGGAAATGCTGCAACCCCAGTAGTCCAAACAGTAATTGTGACCAACAATGCACCAGCTATAACATCCATTACGCCATCAAATATTTCACTTTCACCAATAGCTTTAGGTACTAGTGCATCGTTAAACTTTGTTTATGCAGATAATAATGTTACCAGTGCAGTGATTAACTGGGATGACGCAACAAGTATTACAGTTACTAACCCAGCTAATATCTTTACTCTAAGTCATACTTATGCAACGCCAGGAGTTTATACGGTTACATTAGTATTAACAGATGCTTGCGGAATTACTACTTCCAGTAAGTATGATTACATTGTTGTTTATGACCCTAATGGTGGTTTCGTAACAGGTGGCGGCTGGATTAACTCTCCTCCAGGTGCCTGGGTAGGCAATCCTACACTAATCGGAAAAGCCAATTTTGGATTTGTAGCGAAATACAAAAAAGGTTCCACAGTACCAGATGGGAATACTGAATTTCAGTTTAAAGAAGGTAATCTTAACTTTAATAGTTCTTCTTATGATGATATGCGATTGGTTATTTCCGGTACAAAGGCTAACTACAAAGGAGTAGGTAAAATCAATGGTTCAGGGAATTATGGGTTCTTGGTTTCCGCAATTGATGGAGGCGCGGGTGCTGATAAGTTCCGTATAAAAATATGGAACAAGGATAACGGTAATGCTGTTGTTTATGATAATAATATGGGCAACGATGAAAATGATTTACCAACAACAGTGCTAGGCGGAGGCTCTATTGTAATACATGAGGTGAAGAAAAACGCAAAAATCAAAGTAGAACTTGTTGAGAAAACTACAGAACTTGTTCCATTTAATGTTATGGCATATCCTAATCCATCAAGCCAATACTTTACCATAGAAATGAAAGGTAATAGTAATGAAAAAGTGGAAGTAGTAGTGTATGATGTACTTGGAAGAATGGTAAAACACATTGAGAAAAGTGATGGGCAGGAAATTAAGTTAGGAGAAGAATTTCCATCAGGTGCTTACATTGCGATAATCAATCAGGGTATTAACCAAAAAACTATCAGATTAATAAAAGAATAATAGATGTTCTTTATAAAGTTAAAAAAAGCTCCATTTCAATTTAATTGAGATGGAGTTTTTTTAAGTAGTTAGTTAAAATGTTTAAATTAGTTTTGGATATAATAATACCTGTAAAAGGCTTAAGTAAGGGGTGAATTTCAAATAAAAAAGTAAAGCATAGAGCTAAATTAAATTTTTATTGTAGTGCTGATTTATAACAGGATTATGATGTATTGAAGGTCGAAATAGGCAGTAGCTGTCAATTCAAATCGTTTGTCTTGGAAATAACGATAACTTGTATTGGAGTACCGTATCTGTTTAATTTGAAAAATTGTAAGTCTGTATTGTATTTATGATTGTTGAAAGGCTACACAGAAGCCCATTGTCAAAAGTATTATACGAAGTTTGAAATAAAGAAAAGCGCATTGCGTATTATGTAAAAAAAAACACTCTGAAAACGAATTTCCAGAGTGTTTTTGCTTTATTATAAAAATGATTTATAGGTATTCTCCGTGTTGAGAGATATCTAAACCTAATTCTTCTTTTTCTTCAGTAACTCTTAAAGGAGTAATTTTATTTACAACAAAGAAAAGGAAATACGATACTGAGAATGCAAATATCGAAACAAGAACTAATGCTTTTAATTGAATTAAAAACAAAGTAGCATCACCGAAAATTAAACCTTGGTTATCACCAACAATAGAGTTTACAGATTTTGATGCAAATACACCTGTTAAAAGCATACCTACCATACCTCCAACACCATGACAAGCAAATACATCTAAAGCATCATCAATTTTTCCTTTAGGGAATTTGCTCACTACTAGGTTACTTACAACACTGGCAATAATACCAATTGCCATTGCATGAGGAATAGTTACGAATCCTGCAGCTGGAGTAATGGCTACTAAACCTACAACAGCTCCAATACAAGCTCCCATTGCAGAAAGTTTGTGTCCAAGAATTTTGTCAAGAAATACCCAACCCATTGCAGCAGCTCCAGCAGCAACTGTTGTAGTTCCTAAAGCTTGTGCAGCAAGACTTCCAGCGCCAACAGCAGATCCTGCATTGAAACCGAACCAACCGAACCATAATAAACCTGTTCCTAATAATACATAAGTAATACGAGCAGGGTTTGCTTTTTGTACTTTTCTTTTTCCTAAGAACATTGCTCCGGCAAGAGCAGCCCATCCTGCACTCATGTGAACTACCGTTCCTCCTGCAAAATCTAATACTCCCCATCCAAATAATAATCCATCAGGATGCCAAGTCATATGGCACAAAGGAGAGTAAACGAATAATATGAATAAAACCATAAATAACAAGTAAGCCCAGAAACGAACACGTTCTGCAAATGCTCCTGTTATTAACGCTGGTGTAATAATTGCAAATTTTGCTTGAAATAAGGCAAACAAGATCATTGGAATGGTTGGTGCCAGTTCCCATGCAGTGTTAGCACTTACTCCCTGAAAAAATAAGTTTGATGTAGGGTTTCCGATAAATCCGTTTACTGATGGTCCAAAACATAATCCAAATCCAACAACAACCCATAAGACTGTTACTATAACCATAGCCATAAAGCTTTGTAATACGGTACTAATAACATTCTTTTTACCTACCATTCCGCCATAAAAGAATCCAAGTCCTGGAGTCATTAATAATACAAGAGCTGTGGCAACTATCATCCAAGCCGTATCTCCTGTATCTAATTTTAATTCAACAACGTGTGCACCTAGTGCCGTAGATTCAGCAAAAAGATGAATTGAGAAAATAGATAATACTAGAATTGTGATCAATATCACACTTAAAATAATCTTTCGCATAGTTTTTAGTTTTAAATTTCGATAAAAATAGAAAATGATTTTGAACCCCTATAAAAAAATGAATATATTATTTTATTTTTATTAATTTTTCAATAGACCCCCCTATAATTTATGGGTATATGATAATTGAAGATTAAAATTAATGATTTATTAATGTTGATTTGCTAAAAAATGAAAGCTTTTGTAAATTATTAAAATTATCACAATATATTAGTAGGTTTTTAATATAGTAACGATTATTTGTTGATTATACACAAATATAAACTATTTTACAATAAAATTGTTAAAATAGCTTAAAATGAAAAAAAACGCCTAATACAGATGTAGTAGGCGTTTTCTTAGAGTTATAAGGAATTGTTTATTTTAAAATGTGTTGGCTCAATATTTTGTAAACCTCATTAATATTGTTTCCTCCTTTTCCAAATTGTTTTGAAATAGGCTTATCTTCACTGTTTAACCAAATTTTTAACTCAGCATCCATATCAAGTATTCCGGCACTTTCTTTAGAGAATTTTTTGATACTGGAATAAGGAATTGACATATAATCTACTTTGGTTCCAACTAATTGTTTTTCAACTAAAATCAATCTTTTGTTGGTGAAAATAAACATGTCTTTAATGACTTTATAGGCTTTCTCAATTATTTCGTTATCAATTAAAATTGGTTCGAATTCTTTTGATATATTTTCAATTGTTACTTCTGATGCGTTGCCTAAAATGGCGTTAAATATTCCCATAGTTTTTTTCTAGTTTAATGAATTTCAAAAATATATTATTTTCCGTGTTATTAAGCTAATATTTTACTAATTTCTATGCAAAAGGACTGGTTCCGGTTTTGAGTTGACTTTAACTATTGGAATTCTATTGTGATGAACAATTCTGGAAATGATGCTGAGCCAAGAGAAGAGAGCTGTCTAAAAAGCGTAGTTCACCCTTACTAATCAATTTTTGTAGTTGTACCGAGTAGGAATCCTTTTTTTAAAACAAAAAAATCGGGCTTTGATTCCCGATTTTTAATGTGTTTATACAATAATTTTTATCTTAATTCGGCAAAGGTATCGCCTTGTTTAATATCTCCAGTTTTATATCCTTTCATAAACCAATATTTACGTTGTTCGGATGTACCATGTGTAAATGATTCCGGAACGATATGTCCCTGTATTTTGGACTGTATAGCATCATCACCAACAGCATGTGCTGCACTTAAAGCTTCATCCAGATCACCTTCTTCTAAAATAGCATTCATTTTTTGATTGTAATGGGTCCAGACACCAGCATAAAAATCAGCTTGCAATTCTAAGGCTACCGATAATTTATTAGCTTCGGCGTCACTTTTACCTTCTTGCATCTGTCTCATTTTGCCAGAAGTTCCCAATAACGTCTGTACATGGTGACCTATCTCGTGCGCAATTACATAAGCAGTAGCAAAATCACCTCCCTGTGCACCAAATCTTGTCTTTAGTTCTTCAAAAAATACTAAGTCCATATACACTTTCTGATCACCCGGACAATAAAAAGGTCCAGAAGAAGAGGTTGCATTTCCACAAGCGGTTTCCACTGCGTTGGAAAACAATACTAAGCCTGGTTCTTTAAACTGAAGATTATTTTCCTGAAATATTTTTGTCCAGACATCTTCGTTATCAGCCAATATGGTTTCGATGAATTTTTGTTCTTCTAATTCTTTTTCCGTTAGTGGTCTTGATTCAGTTTGACCTGATTGTTGATTGAATTGTTCCAGAACCGGAGTTAACATTTGCGCATTTTCTCCTCCGAAAAGATTTACCAATAAAATTATAATCCCTATGATTCCACCTCCTATAATACCTTTTCCTCCTGAAGACATTCCTCTTCGATCTTCAACATTGTCACTCTGACGTCTTCCTATCCATTTCATTTTGCGCTGTTTTTATTTAGTTATTAAAAAAGAAATATACATAAAATTATGCAATTTTGGAGAATAAATAATTGTTTTTTTGTTTTTTCAAGAATGTTAGCTGGTCCATTTAGAAAGAGTTTCACCAATAATTCCTTTTATTATTGGTTTTGAGATATAATCGTTCATCCCGGCTTTAATGCATTTGTCTTTTTCTTCTTTTTCCGTACCAGCGGTAATTGCGATAATAGGAATGTCTTTACCCGACTTTAAATTTCGTATTTCTTTGGTCGCTTCGTAACCATTCATTATTGGCATTTGGATGTCCATGAAAATAATATCGGGTTGTATGATTTCAAATTGATCAACAGCATCTTTACCGTTTGGTATTTCAGAAATTGTGGCCTCTGAATATAAGTTTTTAAGGATTGTTTTCAGTAATAACATGTTAACTTTATTATCCTCAACAATCATTATTTTTATTTTTTTCGCACTTTTATAGGTTTTAACCGGTAGCGCTGTTATAGCAATAGGAGCTTTGTTTTGCCCTATATTCTCTGCTGTTTGATTGCTGATCTCTAAATCCAGATCAAAATAAAAAGTACTGCCCATTTCAATAATACTGTCAACTTGTAAACGGCTATTCATTAAACCTAATAATTGATTCGAAATTGTTAATCCCAAACCGGTTCCACCAAATTTCCTTGTTGTTGAGCTATCCTCTTGAGAAAAAGCCTGAAAGATTTTCTTTTTATTTTCTTCCAATATTCCAATCCCTGTATCTATTACTGCAAATCTAATTTTGGCTTTTGAATCATTTGTTTTTTCAATAACAGAAACGTTTAATTTTATGGAGCCTTTTTTTGTGAATTTTACTGCATTTGCTAAAAGATTGATCAGGATTTGTTTTAAACGAACACTATCGATCCAAAAATATTTTGGGATATCTGGCGCAATATTCAATTCCAGGCCTAGTTTTTTTTGATTGGATTCATATAATATTAAGTCTATGATTTGACTCAATATTTCCTTGACATCATATTTCTCAATATATAAATCTAGTTTTCCCGCTTCTATTTTTGAGAAATCAAGAATGTCATTAATGATGTCTAATAATGAGTGCGCCGATTGATTTACGGTTATCATATATTTTTCCTGAGTTCTGCCTAAATTGGTTTTCATCAATAAATCTGTAAAACCAATAATTCCATTTAACGGAGTTCTGATTTCATGACTCATGTTAGCAAGAAATTCTGATTTTGCTTTGTTGGAAGCTTCCGCCAGTTCCTTTGCTTTTATAAATGTTTCCGCTTGTTTTCTTTCTGTGATATCAATGAAAATACCTTCTATAAATGCAATTTTTCCGTCTTTATGAATAACATCTCCAAATTCTTCTACCCATACAATTTCTTTGTTTTTACGGAGAATTCTAAAAATAGAATGTATTGGTCTTTCATTTTCGATTGCATCCTGCTCACTTTTTAGCGTCATTTCTTTATCCTCCGGGTGGATTAGGTCTATAAAGGATAGCTTATTATTAAGGAAATCTGATTTAGGATAGCCAGTCAGTTTCTCAATTTCATCGTTGATATAAATTTTAGTGGCATATTTATCATATTTTGATAAATAAACAGTCCCGGGAATATTATTGGCTAATAATCTAAATTTTTCTTCACTTTCATTTATCGCTATTTCATTGGTAATTCGTTCTATAGAGGCAGCGATGTTTCTCGCTAGTGTTTGTAGAATGTTGATTTCATCTTCATTCCAAATTCTTTCATTCAGCGTGTCATCAAATCCTAAAAATCCATGAAATTTGTTTTTTACAAAAATTGGAAATAGAATTAATGAAGTAACATCTACATTGGATAGTTTATTTCTTAAGGATTCATTTTCAATTTTGGAAACAGTAGCTTCAAAAATCTGATTATTTAAAAGTGGCGTTAGCAGTTCCTCAAAAAATGCATGAGGTAAATTCTGAAGCTTGATGTTATTCTCTGTTAGTTTGAGATGGTTGATTATCCATCGGTATTTTTGGCTAATCAATCCTGTATTGGCGTCATTTTCATAGTAATATGCCCGATGTGATTTTGTTGCTTTCCCCATGATTATAAGAACATCCGAAAAAATAGCAGTAATATCTTTACTATTTAAGAATTTTTCGGTGCAAAGTGCCATTGCCGAGAGTAATTCACTTTTATATTCTAGTTTTTTGTCTACTTCATATCGCATTTGCGATGCAATTGCCAACGATATAATGTCAGAGATGGTTCTCGCAAAATTGATGTCCTCATTATCCCAATTTCGTATAGCATCTGTAGTTTCAAAGCATGAGATACCAATTAATTCCCCATTTGTTAAAATGGGTATATCAAGCGTGGATTTAATAGCATTCTTTAAAAAATAGTTTTCGACGAATTCTGATATTTCCCATTTAGTATAAACATCAGAAGCAACAATTTGTTTTTTATTTTTTATGGCTTCGAAATAAATTGGAAAATTTTGCTCTTCTAAATTATTTCCAGTACCAAATTCATTGGTGTCTAAAAAGAATATATTTTCGCAGCAAATGCTGTCTTGGGTATATTTCCAAAAACTAACCCGATTGCACTTGGAAACCTTTGCGGCAGCCTCTAATATTAACTTTATGCTAGTTTCAAAATTGCTAAAATTAGTTGTAGATAATTTTTTAATTATTTTGTTGTACGCTTCATTTTTTTTATCACGTATTCTATTTTCAGCCTCAATGTTTTTTAAAATAGTTATGTCTCTGGCTATACCGGAGTAACCAATTATTTTGTGGGAATCATTTCTACGAATAATTACTTTTTGAGAAATCCAGACTACTTCGCCACTCTTTTTTAAGAGAGGAATTTCAATAGTTGGAAAATGAAATTCATTTTCTTCCAAATTTTGATAAAAACGCATCATTTCACTGATGTAATCGGGTCTTATAAATTCTGAATAATTTCGGGTTAGAATTTCATTCTCTTCGTATCCTAAAATTTTAATGGTGAAATCGTTGATAAATGTAAAATTACCGTCGTCATCTACTTCAAAAATAATATCAGTCGCGGTTTGAATTAGATTTTTATATTGATTTTGAATTTGAATTTCATTCGTTATATCCTGGCCGATTCCTATAAATAAGTTATCTAAAAATTTTTTATCCTTCCATTGGATGTATTTATAGTCCCCATCTTTGCATTTTAGTTTTCGGGTATACAATCGCTCATCAACATAATTTTCATGGTGTTTCGCTCCAATGAATTCCTGATCTTCGGTAAGTCTCCAAAACTCTAATCCCATTACTTCTTTTGGAGTATATCCTAAAATCTGCAGTATGTTTTCACTGCAAAATATAATTTCTCCCTTTTTATTACTTGCCACGGAGAGCGAATTTCCTTTGTTTACAATTTCATTGGTAAAGCTAAATTTATCTTTAATGTTTACTATAGAAGCATGTCTTATGTAATTGACCACCGAAATTATTAAAGAGTAATTAAACAGCATAATTGCTGTATTCAGTGGTACTAACTCAAAAATGAAAATGGATATTAAGTAGGTAAAAACTAATGTAACAAATAACCAATACAATTTTATTGGCTTTAGAACACTGTAGGAAAAGAAAAAAGCTATTATAAAAGCAACACCAGGTAAAATATCAGGGGAAGAATAAATTAAGTTTCTTGAAATAAAACCAAAAGACAACAGAAAAAGAACCTTGAAAATATGCTGTATGTTTCGAAATACAAATAATGATTTTTTACTAATAAAATATACCGCTAATAAAAAAGCACCTAAACTACAATTTACGACTAATAAACTTTTAGTCCTTACATTGAATACTTCGAAAGTTATTTCAAAAATAGGAATTATAATACCTAAAAATAAAAGATAGAGTTGGTACTCTTCACTTTTCGAATCCTCTTTTGAATAGTTTTCTAAATACTTATTGTCCAGTATAGATTTAATTTTTGAAAATTTATAAATCAATAAAAAAAGCAACAGAAATGAAAACGGAGCTATTATTCTAAATAAATTATCGCTTATGACCGATTCATCAATTAATAAAAAATGATTAGAAATGATAAGATAATTGAACCAACTTAAAAAAGAAAAGCTAGGTTTGAAAAATAGTAAAGAACTACAGTATGATACCATAGAATATATTTGCTTAGGTTTGAAAGACTGACTTGGAGTGGTCTTAAGAGTTTTGAAATATATGAATTTTTTCAAAAAAAACACAATTAAAGAGGTTTAATTGTGTTTTTTTGAAAAAAAGATTCGAAATTCAGAACAATTTATTCCAACTCATTTTCAGAATCGATCCCTATAATTGCAACATAGATGGCATAGTACATGGAATATAAAAAAGGAATTGTTAAAAATACTCCAATGCAACATCCTATGAATCCTACCATTGATGCTATTATGGATACAACAAGTAATCCTAAAAGAACAAAGGGCTGTTTTGATACGATTATCACGCTAGATTTTATGGCATCTAAAGCTTTTAGATCCCCAAATATAATAAGAGGAATGGTTAGAAAAGTAAAAAAAGAAACTATGATGGAAATCAAGGATCCAACTATTTTAATTCCAGTATAATCAACTAATGCTGATAGGCCGGTAGTCAATAGTGAAATTACGATTGTAGAAATTACAAGTTCTTTAAAATAGGGTGCTTTGTAATAGTTAAAAATAGTTGAAACATGAAATTCTTCATCTTTTTCACCACAATCGGCCATTTTAATTAAGCCGGCAGGGAAAGGACTTAAAAGACAGGATAGTACTATTGCACCAATTATATAAACTGGCAGAGAAACGCCTGAAAAGTTTTCATTTTTTAAATTTTCTAATGATTCCTCGCTTAGTATAGCAATTCCAAAAGTAAAAATTGCTGCACCAGCTATTAGAATACCGATCAGGACGGAGAAAACAAAAATCATTAAACCGGCATAAAGTGCAATTTTTTTATAGTTTTCAAATGCATGATTAAATACATTTCCAAAATCCAGCTGGTATCCGTTATTCTTTATTTCTTCTATTTTTTCTTGAGTAGTTTTTTTCATTTAGTTGCTTTGTTTTAGTATTGGGTAAATTGAATGTATTTATATTTTAAAATAGACTTCTTCAAAAGGAATTCTAAAACGTTCTCCATAAACGCCTTGCTCTTCCCGAATTCCGCATCCTATAATCATATTTATTTCGGATGAAGCTGGCAAATGTAATATTTTTTTTACCATTAGTGAATCAAAACCTTCCATAGGGCAAGTATCATAGTTTATTGCAGCCATGCTAATCATGAAATTCTGGGCTGCAAGTGCGGCACTTTTATGGGCAACAATACGCATATCGCTTTGTCTGGCTTCTCTATAAATAGGTTTGAATACTCCAATGATCTGAAAGGCAATAAATTTGAGCATTCCAAATATTCCTAAAAAATCAAAGTAAAGTGTGGGAACGATTTTTTGATAATAATTTAAGGCAAATTTTTCTCTTTTTGAGTACGCTGATTCGGGCTTGTCACCATACAAAGATTTTAAATAATCAAGGTTTGATTGCACTCTTTTTCTCCATAGATCTTTTCGGGCCACTACAATAACCATTTGTTGGGCCGTTTTGGCAGCATTTTGATCAAAACTCGCTTTGGTTATTTGTTGTATAATTTCAGGGGATACAAGGTGATAAAACTCCCAAAGTTGCATATTGCTGCTTGTGGCGGCAAGTGTGGCTAATTCAATACATTCTTTTACCTTTTGCGTAGCAATAGGCTCTTTTTTAAAAACCCGAACTGACCGTCTGTATTTAATAGCCTCACTTACCGATTTTTCATTTGTTACAACCATTTTAATAATTTTTTAATTGTGTCTAATTTATCATTATAGGGCGCATAACGCATCGGTAAGTCCAACCAATTTGCTTTTTTTACGATTCCTTTTTTATGCGAAAAAGTGTCAAAACTCAAACTGCCATGATAAGCGCCAATTCCGCTATGTCCAACACCTCCAAAAGGGAGTCTTTTATTGGAAAAATGGACAACAGTATCATTGATACAACCGCCTCCAAATGGATACTTTTGTATGATTTTTTTTGCAAAGGAATGATTTTCAGTAAAAACATATAATGCTAGAGGTTTCTCGTATTTAGAGATTATTGCAGTAATTTCGCTCTCATTTTCATAGGATAGAATAGGAAGCAGAGGTCCAAAAATTTCCTCTTGCATAATAAGGCTGTCTACACTCGATTCATCGATAAGTGTAGGGGCGATATAACAACTTTCAATTTCAGTCAGACCTCCAAAAACCACTTTGTTTTCTTCAATCATATTCACTAGCCGGAGCCAGTTCTTCTGATTTATAATGCGGGCGTAATCAGGTGATAATTTTGGATTTTCACCATATGCTTTGGTGATTTCTTCTTTTATGAATGCTATGAAATGACTTTTCATGTTTTTTTGAATCAAAATATAATCCGGCGCAATACAAGTTTGGCCAGCGTTTATAAATTTTCCCCAAACGATTCTTTTGGCAGCAAGTTTTAAATTGGCGGTTTCATCAATAATGCAAGGATTTTTCCCGCCAAGTTCTAGTGTTACCGGAGTTAGGTTTTCCGCTGCTGCTTTTGCAACAATTTTGCCTACCGCAACGCTTCCTGTAAAAAAGATATAATCCCAACGTTTTGAAAGTAGGTTCTGCGTGACTTCAACTCCGCCCTGTACTACTTCAACATGATCATTGTGAAACGTTTTTTCAATGATTTTTGTAATTATTTCAGCTGTTTTTGGGGTAAGTTCGGAAGGTTTCAGGATTACCTGATTACCGGCAGCAACTGCTGAGATTAGTGGACAAAGTGCTAACTGAAACGGGTAGTTCCAGGGAGCTATAATTAATACTTTGCCATAAGGTTCTTTGTAAATATAATCGGTGGAAGGGAAATTGAGGATTGAAGGGAATACTTTTTTGGGTTTAGCCCATTTATACAAATTTTTTATGGTGTCTTTAAGTTCAGAAATAACATAATTGGTTTCTGTGAGTACTGCTTCGAAAGCCGGTTTTCTGAAATCATCATGTAAAGCCTGAATAATTTCATTTTCATGAGTAGTAATTACATTCAGTAATTTTATTAAAACTTCTTTTCTAAATCCTATAGTAGTTTTGTATTTCATGAGGCACGCACAATTTATTAAGTGCTATGCAAGTTAATTTTTATAATTTACATAAAGAATTATTCTTTAAAAAAATTACAGTGCATCCCAGATTGAATCGGAGGGGGTAGGAGCTACTATGGTCATAACCTCTTTGGTGACAGGGTGTATGAATACCAGTTTCCGGGCGTGTAAATGAATACCGCCATCTGGATTACTGCGATCAAAACCATATTTTAAGTCTCCCTTTATAGGCGAGCCTATAGCAGAAAGTTGTGCCCTGATCTGATGATGCCTTCCGGTATGAAGATTAATTTCTAATGCAAAATAATTATTTAATTCTTTGAAAATTTTATAATCTAAACTGGCTAGCTTGCTTTCAGGAACTTCTTTACTATGTGCTTTTGAAGTGTTGTTTTTTTCGTTTCTTTTTATGTAATGAACAAGCTTATCTTCCTCTTTTAATGGTTTGTTTTTAACGATGGTCCAATACGTTTTTTGCGTTTCACGAGTACTGAACAATTCATTCATTCGCGTTAAAGCCTTACTTGTTCTGGCAAAAACGACAATCCCGGTTGTAGGTCGGTCCAAACGGTGCACCACCCCAAGGAAAACTTCACCGGGTTTATTGTATTTATCTTTGATGTATTCTTTTACAACTTCTGATAAAGGTTTATCACCTGTTTTATCGCCTTGCACAATATCCCCAACCCGTTTATTGACAACAATAAGATGGTTGTCTTCGTGAAGAATTTGGAGATTATTTTTGTTCGAAATTATTTTGGTAGCCACTTTTTTAAGCTGTTTTTTGATAAACTGATGAACTGCGATGGATCAATTAATACTAATACTGTTCATTAGAATTTGGAAAATCACTCGATTTCACATCCGTAACATATTGGCTGATTGCCGTTGTCATTCCTTCATATAAATTCATATATCTTCTCAAGAAACGAGGACTGAATTCATTATTCATTCCTAACATGTCATGAATAACCAAAACTTGTCCATCAACACCGCCACCAGCACCAATGCCAATAACCGGAATCGAAATACTTTGAGCAACCTTTTGCGCTAAATGTGCAGGGATTTTTTCTAAAACTAAAGCGAAGCAGCCCAGTCTTTCCAACAATATAGCGTCTTCTATTAGTTTATGAGCTTCTTCTTCTTCCTTGGCACGAACGGTATAAGTTCCAAATTTATAAATAGATTGTGGTGTTAAACCCAAATGTCCCATAACCGGAATTCCTGCGTTTAATATTTTCTTGATAGAATCTTTAATTTCTTTTCCACCTTCTAGTTTTACGGCGTGTCCACCACTTTCCTTCATAATTCTAATAGCAGAGCGCAGTGCTTCTTTTGGATCCGATTGGTAACTTCCAAAAGGTAAATCAACCACAACCAAAGCTCTTTCTATTGCTCTTACAACTGAGGAAGCATGATAAATCATCTGGTCCAGAGTGATAGGTAATGTCGTTTCATGACCAGCCATTACATTGGAAGCTGAATCTCCAACAAGGATTACATCAATTCCAGCAGTGTCAACAATTTTAGCCATGGTATAATCATAAGCGGTCAGCATGGAAATTTTTTCTCCATTAGCTTTCATTTCAATTAATGACTTTGTTGTAATTCTTTTGTAATCTTTTTTTGCTACTGACATTATGGTTTACTGTTTTAAGTATTAAAAATACGATTTGAGCCTGTAAAAGTAGTGAAATTGAATTATTAAGCGGATTAGATTGCTCGTTTTTTAGGAAATCAGCAAAAGAAATCTTTATAAAATCTTTATATCCTGTTCCGATATATTATAAAATACTTACAACATATCATTTAACTTTGTACTGTTACTAAAAAGTAGTGCTGTGAAAAGTATTTTGAACCAAATAAAAAAAGAAAATCAATACCTAATATGTGTATTGTCGGTAAGTATAGTGGCTTCCTTATGTTTATTCATTAGAGATTATCTGGATTATAGAATTGTAGGTTATTTATTGTTGGTTGTCGTTTCTTTATTGGCTACATTTTTAGATATTTTACCGGTGTTATTGAGTGCCGTTTTAAGTGCTCTAATCATGAATTTTTTATTCATAGAACCGTATTATACCTTTCATATCAGTAGTGCAGAAGATTCCCTATTATTGTTTTTGTTTTTTGTGATTGCGCTAATTAATGGTGTTTTAACCAACAAAATTAGAAAAGCTGAAAAAATAATGCAATTAAAAGAAGTCAGGGTAAATACAATGAAGTTGTACAATGCTTTATTAGACTCATTATCACATGAATTGCGTACACCCATTTCTACAATTATGGGTTCCATTGATACAATACAAAGTAAAACATTAACTGTTTCCGAGGAAAATAAGCAAAAGTTATATTCAGAAATCGAAAAAGCATCTTTACGTTTAAACCATCAGGTGGAGAATTTATTAAATATGTCCAGGTTAGAATCGGGAGTAATACAACCAAAAATGGATTGGTGCGATTTAAAAGAATTGGTTTATAATGTTTTAGATAGTTTGAAAGATGACTTGCAGTTTCATAAAGTTGAAGTTGTTGCCGGTGAAAACCTGCCTCTTTTTAAATTAGATTATGGTTTGACCGAACAGATTATTTACAATTTGGTTTTTAATGCTTCGCAGTATGCCCCAAAAGGAGCTAAAATTGAAATTAAAGTGGAGCACAATCCGGATATTGATTTTGAGTTTAATTCCTCCAAAGCGATGCCTTGTGTAATCACCATTTCCGATGATGGAAACGGTTTTCCTGAAGCCGAAATTGATAAAGTCTTTGATAAGTTTTACAGATTGCAAAATTCAAAAACAGGAGGAACCGGATTAGGGTTATCTATTGTGAAAGGTTTTGTTGAAGCCCAAAATGGTAAAATCACCTTAGAGAATAAAGAAGAAGGCGGGTCAGTTTTTAAAATATGTTTCCCGGCACTAGTAATGAATACAAAAGAGATTTCAAATGAATAATTCAGCCGAAATATTAATCATAGACGATGAAGCTCAAATTAGGAAATTACTCGAAATCGCTTTGGAGTCTAATGGGTATAGCACTATTTTCGCTGTAAATGCAAAGGAAGGGATAGCACTTGCAGCAAATCATCAGCCGGATTTAATTATCTTGGATTTAGGTTTGCCGGACGAAGACGGACAGGTAGTTTTAAAAAGAATTAGAGAATGGTATACAAAACCTATTCTGATCTTAACAGTAAAAAATACCGAAGAGGAAATTGTAACGGCACTGGATAATGGGGCCAATGATTATTTAGTAAAACCGTTTAGAACTCAGGAGTTACTAGCAAGAATTCGCACTGCTTTACGAAATTTAAACCAAAATGAAAATGAACCCATAATTGAGTTTGGTGAAATTTTAATTGATTTTACGGCTAGAATTGTCAAGTTGAAAAATGACATCCTAAAATTAACAACTACGGAATATAACTTGCTTTCAATTTTAGTGAAAAACGAAGGAAGAGTGCTCACGCATCAGTATTTGCTCAAGCAGGTTTGGGGCAATAGCTATTCTGATCAAACCCAATATTTGCGTGTTTTTGTGGCGCAACTCCGAAAAAAAATTGAAGAGGACCCCAACCGGCCTAAATACATCATCACTGAATCGGGAGTAGGGTATCGCTTTAACAGCTGCTAATATTCCCTACTTAGAGTAATCAACTTTAGGTACCAATCAAAAAAGATAAAAATCATTGTATTGTATGTTTAAAACATCACGATAAGGATTTCTATTGTCTAATAATTAATGCGTACTACAATCTAAAAATTAAATTTAAAATGAATAAATCAACGATTCAAAAAGTCAGCGCTGCATCACTTTTGGTTGCACTAGGAATTATTTATGGTGACATAGGGACAAGCCCTTTGTATGTAATGAAAGCCATTATTGGAGAAAGAGCAATATCTGAACTACTTGTTTATGGCGGTATTTCTTGTGTTTTTTGGACCCTTACATTTCAAACGACCTTTAAGTACATATTACTCACACTTTCAGCAGATAACCATGGAGAAGGTGGTGTTTTTTCCCTTTATGCACTTGTAAAACGTTTTGGAAAAGGAAAATTAGTTATTCCCACAATACTTGGTGCAACAACGCTCCTGGCAGATGGAATTATTACACCGCCTATTTCTGTAGCTTCTGCAGTAGAAGGTTTAAGAGATGTAGTTCCCAATATCCCAACGATACCAATTGTAATAGCAATTTTATCAGGACTGTTCTTTTTTCAACGCTTTGGAACTCAAAAAGTAGGTTTCTTTTTTGGACCGGCTATGGTAGTTTGGTTTTCGATGCTTTTTGTATTGGGAGCTGTTCAAATACTAGAACATCCGGCCATTTTAACTGCTTTAAACCCGATGTATGCTTATGAATTGTTAGTAGAATATCCGCATGGATTTTGGTTATTGGGGGCTGTTTTCTTGTGTACAACAGGAGCAGAGGCATTGTATTCAGATTTAGGACATTGTGGAAAAAAGAATATCAGAATCACATGGATTTTTGTTAAAATTGCATTGGTTGTAAATTATTTAGGCCAAGCCGCATGGCTTATGAATCAGGAAAATACGTTTCTTGATGGTAGAAATCCTTTTTATACCATCATGCCGCAATGGTTTTTGCTACCAGGAGTAATCATTGCCACTTTTGCGGCTATTATCGCATCACAAGCTTTGATAAGCGGTTCCTATACGTTAATAAATGAAGCGATGTCTCTCAACTTTTGGCCAAGAGTAGCGATGCGAAACCCAACAAATTTAAAGGGACAAATTTACATTCCATCGGTGAATACAATTCTTTGGGTTGGCTGTATTCTGATGATTTTATATTTTAAAAATTCCTCAAATATGGAAGCAGCATATGGTTTTTCCATAACTATTGCGATGCTTATGACCACGGTTCTTTTAAATTATTATTTGATTTATATAAGAAAGATGAATAGAATTTTGATAACCTTAATCATTACAATTTTTGTCATTATCGAAATTTCATTTTTCATTGCTAATATTGTAAAAATCAAAGAGCGTTGGATGTTTTTGTTCTTTGAACTTTTTATTTTCATGACCATGTATGCTTGGTTTTTTGCCAGAAAAATTAATAATAAATTTCTAAAGTTCACTAATTTAACGGAACATACCAAACAACTGCAGGAATTGAGTAATGACATGGGGATTTCAAAGTATTCAACGCATTTAATTTATCTGTCTAAGGCAGATAGAAATTATGAAGTTGAAGAAAAAATACTGAAATCTATATTTTCTAAAAAACCAAAAAGAGCAGATGTGTATTGGTTTTTTCACATTAACAGAACCAATGATCCTTTTACCCTAAATTATGAAGTTATTGAGCTGTTGGACGATAAGGTCATCAAAATTGTATTGAATATTGGTTTCCGAATTCAACCCAAAGTGGAATTGTATTTTAAGAAAATTGTGCAGGATTTGGTCCAAAACAAAGAATTAAATTTGCACATCCGACCGGATGGCTCTACTAAATACAATGCTGAGCCCGATTTTAAATTTATTATTTTAGAAAAATTCTTATCGGTAGAAAATGAGTTTACAGTTAAAGACGGACTTTTATTAAATTCATATTACATGTTGAAAAATTGGTCACTTTCGGACACAAAAGCCTTTGGACTGGATAAAAGTGATGTTGAAATTGAGGAAGTGCCTTTTGTGTATCAGCCTATTTTAAAATTGGAACTGAAAAGAAAGTAAATTCCAAGATGCAGTGACAGTTTACGGTATACTATCTAAATCGTAAACTGTGACTGATTGTTTTTTTTTTGCAGCCTGAAACATTCAGTAATACCCTTGAAGCTATGAAAGCAATCTAACAGTCATCATTATTCAGGTCTGATTCGTCTTGATTTGCTTTTTTGTAATCATTGTTTAAAAAAGTGGTATACTCCTTTTTATCTTTCTGATTTTTTTTAATAATAAAGACAATCAAAACAATTGCACAAACGGCAAGAATTCCTACTACTATCCAATTGATTTCCATTACTTTTATTTTAAATTAAAGAAACTATTTTTAACTTAATGATGAAATGAACCGCTTAACAATCCGCCATATTCACGGCAATGGCTAAACCACCTTCGGAGGTTTCTTTGTATTTATTGTTCATGTCTTTGGCAGTTTGCCACATCGTATCGACAACTTTATCTAAAGGAACTTTAGCGTTTTTTGGGTCCGTTTCCAACGCTAATTCAGCAGCATTAATGGCTTTTATAGCGCCCATTGTATTTCTTTCGATGCATGGAATCTGAACCAGACCACCAATAGGATCACAAGTCATCCCCAAATGGTGTTCCATTGCAATTTCGGCAGCCATCAAAACCTGTTCGGGAGTTCCGCCCATTAATTCGCATAGCGCTGCTGCAGCCATTGATGAGGAAACGCCAATTTCTGCCTGACAACCGCCCATTGCAGCAGAAATAGTAGAACCTTTTTTGAAAATACTTCCTATTTCGCTGGCTACCATCAAGAATTGTTTGATTTCTTTTTCACCGGCATCATGGTTCTCAATAACTAAATAATACATTAATACGGAAGGAATAACGCCCGCACTTCCGTTTGTTGGAGCAGTAACCACACGTCCTAAAGCAGCATTTACTTCATTTACGGCCAAGGCAAAACAGCTCACCCATTTTAATATTTGACGGAATTTTACTTGGGTCATTCTGATCTGCTCTAACCAGGTTTGGGGGGAATCATAGTTTGCTAAGCCTATGAGGTTTTGGTGCATGTCAAATGCACGGCGACGCACATTTAATCCTCCGGGTAAAATACCTTCAGAATGGCAACCGATATACATACACTCCAGCATGGTATTCCAAATGCGCATTAATTCATGATGAATATTTTCTTCGGAGCGCATTGACTTTTCATTCTCATAAACGATTTCCGAAATCTTTTTATGCTCTTTTGTGCAGTAGTCCAAAAGTTCAGTTGCTTTATCGATTGGGAATGGAAAAGCACATTTTATGGCAATTTTTTTCTTGGCATTGATACGCTCTTCTTTCACTACAAATCCACCGCCAATAGAGTAGAAGGTAGACGAATATTCTTTATCATCCGTTGTTTGAACTGTAAAAGTCAAACCATTGGCGTGAAAAGGAAGGAAGTTTTTATTGAAAATAATGTCTTCTGAAAAATGGAAAGGAATTAGCTTTTCATTTCCAAAATTGATTTCATTGTTATCTTTGATGGCTTTAATAATGCCATCAATACTTGAAACCGGAATGTATTCCGGATCCTGTCCGCTTAAACCCAACATAATGGCCAGGTCCGTTGCGTGACCTTTGCCTGTAAGGGAAAGGGAACCGTATAAATCTACTTTTACGCTGCTTACGGTATGCATTAAGTTTTCGCTTCGCAATTCTCCAAGAAAACGTTCCGCTGCACGCCAAGGCCCAAGTGTATGCGAACTCGAAGGTCCGATACCAATTTTAAGCATATCAAAAACAGAGATACATTCTTCCATAGTATTTAGTAGGTTTTATTTACTGCAAATATAATCGAATGTAATAACGATTGCGAGCCAAAGAAGGTAAATGATGGATATTTAATAAAATTTCTGTTGTATTTTAATTATTATTTAACAGATTGTGATTTTTCTCATTGCTAGGCCTAATTTGTTTGAATAGTAAATGATAGCCAATCGTGTTTGTCGTTTTCTTTTAATCGAAAAAATAAATTCTGATAAACACAATTTTATTGGAAAAGTATAAATTGTAAATAGTTCTAAATCATATCTCAAAAATAATGTATAACTTTGATACACAGTGTATTTGTGTGATAATCGCTTATTTACACCCTCTGTTTTATTTTTTAACTGGGAGTTACCAATTCTTTTCAAATTTTTTATTGTTCAGGCAGAATCCAAAAAACAGCAACTAATTTAATGCTCAAATGGAATGAAAAATTTATTTATACTAGTAATGACTGTTGTATTTACCACTATGGGATTTGCTCAAGACAACAGCAGTAAATCAGGGAGTATGCATGATCAGATGGATACTAAAATGGAGTACACCTGTACTATGCATCCCAATGTTATGGAAGAGCATCAGGGAAAATGCCCTGCCTGCGGAATGGAGTTAGTTAAAGCTGAAAATAAGACCAAAACACATTGCCCAATGTGCAAGGGGAAAACAATGAAGGATGGTAAATGCGCTAAATGCTCTAATTTAGACACATCGCATATAGAGGAAGGACAATCTAAAGACGAACACGTATGCACGTGCTGGCAGGATGGAAGCATGATCCAGGGTAAATGCTCCAAATGTGGCGCTAAAATGGAAGAGATGAAATAAATTTTGCTTACGCATTAAAATTATAGTGCTGTCTTTGCAAGTTCTATATCATCTACACAGCATTGGGAATCTTAAAAGCAGCTCTAATTATCAGTTATTTGCAGGTATACTAGTGTGAATGCGGCAGCTGCCATAATAAGGAATGCTATACTTCCAAGGATATTTGCGGTTCTCCCGTTTGTATAGTCTCCCATTACACTTTTATTGTTTGATATATGCAGAATAATAGCAATTAATACTGGCGCCGTCAAGCCATAAAGAATCGCGGTATACAGCAGTGCTTTTATTGGTGAAATACCGATATAGTTTAATGATAAACCCAATATAAGTGAAATCGCTATAACAATATAAAATGCTTTTGCTTCATGAAATTTTTTGTCCAGCCCTTGTTCCCAGCCAAAAGTTTCGGTAATAATGTAGGAAAGAGAACCACTTAAAACGGGAATTGCCAAAAGGCCTGTACCAATAACCCCGATTGCAAACAGCAGGTATGCTGAATTACCTGCTAATGGTTTTAATGCCATTGCTGCTTGCTCCACAGTTTCAATTTGATGAATACCACTTTTAAACAATACCGTTCCGGTGGTTAGAATGATAAAGAACATGACTACACCGGAAAAGGACATCCCGAAGTCGACGTCTTCTTTCATCTCATTAATTATTTTTTTATTTACCATTAAATGTTTTTTCCTATGCTTCATTTCTTCCACTTCCATGGATGCCTGCCAAAAAAAGAGATAAGGAGAGATAGTCGTTCCAAGGATAGCGACAAGAATGGCGATATAATCTTTGTTAAATTGTATCGTAGGAATAAAGGTTGCCTTTAGTATTTCCATTAAATCCTGTTCGTATAAAAAGGGAACTATTAAATACACCAAGAGAACTACACAGAGGTATTTAAGTGTTGAAGCAATTTTTTGATAGGGTAAATAGACAATTAATACCAATAGAATGATAGTGAAAACAACACTAAAAAAAGTGGCGTCAATAGCGGGGAACAGTAAATTACCTACTGCACCCATTGCAGCAATGTCGGCGCCGATATTCATTACTATAGCGGGAAAACTGAAAAGTAACATGAGATACAAAACGGGTCTTGGATAATTTTTTTTAAGGGTCCCGGTTAAACCTTGCGAAGTAACCAGACCAATTCTGGCGCACATTTGTTGAATCGAAGCCATTAATGGAAAAGCAATAAGCGCAGTCCATAATGTTGAGAGTCCAAATGCAGCACCTGCCTGAGAATAAGTGGCAATTCCGGAAGGATCATCATCACTGGCTCCCGTAATTAAACCAGGTCCTAAGAGTTTCCAAAAACGCACAAACTTGGTTGTTATTCTTTTCTTGGTAACCATTTTTTAATTGCTTTTGAGTTAGTGACTGATAACACAATTGTGATTCGTAAAAGTACAACTATATCCTATGTTTTTAATCTCTTAGTTAGGTACAAAATTTTGAACAATTAAAACTAGAACTTGTAAATTGGCATCAGATTACCACTTTTTGGATAGACGTTTTGTTAATTCCCGGATTAAAAAGGATAACCGATGGCTAAATTGAAAACTAAATTTTCTTTTCTCCAGGTACCACTTCCGAAACTTATTTTATCTAAAACCCAACGTTCGCCATCGGGCAGATACGGTTTCCGAATAGGGAAGGCGAAGTCCGTCCTAAGGATAAGAAAAGAGAAATCAAAACGCAATCCGACTCCTGTTCCAACGGCTAATTCGCTAAGGAATTTTTTAGAAATTTGAGCGCCCGGCTTTTCGGGATTATCTTTCAGCAACCAGATGTTTCCACCATCTACAAATAATGCCCCTTTTATAAAGTCGTATATTTTAGCGCGGTATTCCGTATTAAATTCTAGTTTTAAATCACCGGACTGGTCTGCTAGAAAGGCAGTGGTAGTATTAGAACCATCAAAAGTTCCGGGACCTATCGAACGTGCACGAAAGGCTCTTAAACTATTGGTTCCTCCAATAAAAAACTGTTTTATAAACGGCATTTCACGCGAATTTCCATAAGCGAACCCCGCCCCGACAATAATTCTACTGGCCAGTTGGGAGTCCGGCCCCAGCTTTAAATAATGTCTGAAATCATTTTCTATTTTAACAAATTGGCTAAATGGAACATCAAATAATTTAATGGTGTCCCCTTTTTGGATATTTGCTCCTGTCACTAATCCGGCAATGTTTCCTGCCAGATCGATAGTGCCTTTGTAATAAAATGTGTTTTTCTTTCTTTTTTGTAATGTATTGGTATAGGTGTACGAATACGATGGTCCAAATATTAATTGTTTTTCGATTACTTTCCCCAAAGAGGCATTAGCTAAAATTTGTTCCCGGTATAAAGGAGTTACATTTTGCGGACTGGCATAGGTGATCTCTGTAACATTAAAGAGGTGTTCTTTTCGCTCATTTTCTTTCCATAAATAACCAAAGGAGCCTTTGAATGTTTGTAAGGAATATAATTTTATCCTGTTTTGAAATTCATATCCTATTGTAGCTTTTGTTTTTGGTACAAAACCACTTGCGGGGTTTAGTTTAAAAGGAGATACAAATCGTGGCCAGACCAAATTAGCTTCAGTACCAACGCGATACACATTAAAACCGCTATTTTGACCGGAAACTTGGACTTCCACACCACCAAATGCGGAAATGGTAAGCAATTCTGCACCTCTAAAAGCATTTCGGTTACTCCAGTTAAAATTCAGTTCTGTCCCGGTATAATTAGCGGAATTGGTTTTTGCCAGTACTTCCATCCGAATTGATTTTTTCGGTAACGGAGTAAGGTAATAATAGGCATCCAGATAATTTCCAATCGTATCAGAAGCTCTAAACTGATTTTTCACAAATTTGAAAGTACCCAAATTCACTAAGCGATTCAATGATAAATTATGATCGGTACGATTGTATAAATCTTCTTTTTTGAAATACAATGCCCGATCAAAAACGCGTGGTTTGAATAAGTTTTCAGGATCTATAATGGTAAAATCGTTGTATTTTTTGATCGAGTTGTAATCAATTTTCAAACTGTCAGAGGCAATGGAGTAGTTTGGATAAACAATGATTTTATTAATTTTGAATGGCGTTTCGGCTAGTTTGGGTGTTTCGTCTTTTACTTTTACGATGAGATCAACCTGATGATCGGCAACGGTACTGTCTACCTGAACTTTGAGGTAATCGGGATTAAAGTAAAAGAAACCTTTTTCTTTTAGTCTGGCGTCAATTCGAATTCTTTCCAGTTTTATAGCATCAAGACTGTATCCCTGATCTTTTTTTAACAGACTTCGGCGTCTGGTATTGCGAACAGCATTTGAAATTAGAGAGGAATCTGTTGGGAATTTCACTTCTCTGATTTTATATTGTCTTCCCGGTTTTACACTATATTCCGCAGTTGCTCTTTTACCTTTCCTGGTTGAATCTGCGGTGGTTTTCGCATTGAAGTAGCCACTGTTTTCGGAGAAATTTTGTACTACACTTTTACTGTATTCTAAATCGACCTGACTGTATAACACGGGTGGTTCTCCCACTTTGGTTTTCAGCCAATGGCGCCATCCTTTTTCTTTTTTGGGTGTTCCGGCTAAATTGTAGATGTATAATTTCGGACGTAATCCTAGAAAGGAGGAGTTGGGTTTTGGTCTGATAATTTCTTTTAAAGCCGTTTTCAAAGCTTTATTTTCTTTCTTCGAAGTATCATTTCCTTCCACTTTTACTTTTGCACCAATGTAAAGAAGATCCCCTTCGGGTAAATATTTTGTATTGCTGCACGATGTGGCAAACAATGCTAAAAAAAGAAAATATAGTAAATGGGTCTTATTCATCAGATTTCTTTTTTGATTCCTTTTTTAATTTTTTAGCTGCTTTTTGTGCTTCACTTTTACGGAATAATTCCTTGAATTTATTGTAATCCAAAGTGATTATAAAAGCAATTCCGGTCTCCACAACTTCGCCTTGAAGTGCCACCTGATATTTGTTTAGTCGGTATGCTCGCATTTTATATCTTCCGTCTTTTGAAAGCTGGTAATCAATAGAAACATCTCCGGCAATATTATTTGCATTTTGATTGACTTGTTGCGGTCCTTCAATCCCAAAACTACTTCCGACGGTAACTTTTAATCGATCGTTCAGTAATTTTTTGGAGATGCCTACATTCAAATCGGTTCTGTTTTCGCGCTGCCCGGTAGTATAATCGTCAGAGGTATTCAAATCAAAATTAAGTTCTACGCCACTGATTAAATCTTCTGCGAGATTATTTAGTTGTTGCGATAGAATTTTACTGGCACTTTCCCTGGCTATTGATGAAACGTTTGTTCCGCCGGTTTCGCTGGCAAATGGATTCTCTCCGATAAAACGATTCAGTAAGAGTAAGGCAAAAACCTGTTTGTTCAATTCATCCGGCTGTTGTCGTAATTGGGTCAGTTTAGTTTGCGTAGTATTAATGATTTCAGTCGAAACACTATTGTTTCCTTCCGGTAAAACAATATCAAAAGAAATGGCAGGTTTCATTAATTCACCAGTCATTTTTAATCTGGTTTCAAAAGGAAGCTTTTGCTTGTAGGTATTTCTCACTGTTGCAGTAATATCATCCCCTAACTGGTCATTCACTAAATCAATTGGGGCTGCTTCCGTTTTATAGATTGCTGTGATATTAATATCTGCTGTTGTAGGTTCTCCGGTCCATAGGATATAACTTCCTTTTTTGATATCGAATTTTCTTTTAATAGCATTGAAATTCATTTCATAACTACCTTCAGATAATTCATATCTTCCGGTCAGTGTCGTTTTTCCGGAAGGGTCAATTCCACCATTCAATTGTGCTTCTCCTTTTAATTTTAGGAAATCTCCATTGGCTTTGTCAATGACCAGTGATAATTCGGCCTCTTTATCTATTTCAATGTTTACCGAAGCATTGATTCCTTTTATCTCCATTTCACTGTTCAATTCATCAATGAGGATGGTCTCGCTTAATTGCGGCTGGTCTTGGTCAATGAATTCTACAATTCCTTCTCTATCGGCAATTGACGGATCAGATTGTGGTATGACAATAGTAAATTTAGTGTCTTTGTTTATTTTGATACTTCCATCCACAATAGGGTTCTCAAAATCACCTGATATTCTTAAATGATTGTCTAAGTATAATTCACCATAGTACTTAGCATTGTCTTTAGCTTTAGAATTGATGGCTTTAAAATTGTCAGCATCTAAGGCTAAATCAAAACCAAAATTTCTGAAATTCTCACTATTGATTTTTCCGTTGATAGTTAGATCGTTGTCTTTCTCATCTTTGATAATAAAATTATCAAAAATAATTGCATCGCTTGTAAATACGATTTTATCATTAATTGATTTGAAATTTGAATTGAGTTGTGTGGCTTTGAAACCAACATCATTGAATTGCAATTCTCCAATCACTTTAGGCTGTTTTGTATTTCCTGTTATTTTGAAATTTCCAGTCAAATAACCGGTGCTTTCCTTGATGTTATCCAATGTAAAACCCTGAATACTTTTTAAATTCAGTTTTTCAATAGCCAGATTCATATCAAAACTGCCTTCGTTTGTTTTGTAAAATCCGTCCAGATTGACCTGATTTCCCTGGCCTGTAATTCCAACTACGGCATCATATTGATTTGCAATTGCATTATTTACTTTTATCGTGATGTTACCGACGGTGTCTTTTTTGAAAGTAAAATTTTCAATATTCAGATCTGAAACAAAAAGTGGTGTTGTACTAATGTTTTTTACCAATGCGTTCCCATTGATTTTACCACTCATTTGTAAATCCTTTTTTTCAACCATACTGGTAATGGTTTTTATATCAAAATCCTTAAAATCAATTGCGATAGGGGCATTCACATTATCAGATTGGGACTGGATCCGGATGCTACTGCCGTCTTTACTCAATTCGAAATTATCAGCATAGATTCCTTTTTTGCCAAAACGGATTAAATTGTCTTGCGATATCTTCCAGGATTCATAGTTGAGTAACAGATTATTTGGATCAAGACTTATTTCATTATTTCCGTTTGTTGCTTGTAATGTACCGGTTATCAGGTACCTTTCTACGTCTTTTATATCTTTTAACTGCACTGTGTAATCCAGGATGTTTCTTTCGACTTTTCCTGAAATGTTCGTATAAGGCAACTGAATTTGTTTGTTTTGGATATCATCTACAATCAAAGTGTATCTAAGAGCTTTGTCTTGAGTATCTACTTTTAGCGTTGCGTTTGTAACGGTATTTTCGCCATACGTTAATTTTGGAATCGCACCGCTGAGGACAATAGAATCGTTTACCGAATTGTATCTTCCATCTATAGTAATAGGTTCAAGGCTTTTTAAGTCAGGAATAAGTTTCAATAGAATGGGACTGTCTTTTACACTAACTTTAAAAGCAAAATGTTGTTTTTCAACAGCTGTTTTTCTGGAACCGGGGTTGCCGTCGTAATATTTAGCAATAGAATTCCTTAAGGCAGTCGCTATTTTTGATAATTTGTATTTTCCATTTACTTCGGCATCCAAAAATGGAGATTTCAATAACACTGTATTTTTTTCAGAAGTGGATGTAGCAAAGACATTAATAGAATCAATTACAAATTGTTCATTCGCATTGGCTATAGTGATGCTGTGTGCATTTACCGTTCCGTTAAGGTAATCTAGATTAGCCGATTGAATATCGGCATCTACAACGCCTCTTATTTTCATTGGACCTGCATGCAGATTCAGTTTTTCTAAATCGGCGATGTCAACATTCAGTTTTAACTTACCGGTGGGATATTTATCTCTGAAACTCCCGCTGCTGACCATATCAAAAGTAAGATTAGGATCTTTTGCAACAGCAGTTGCGTTGAAATTTCCACTGCGAATCGTTCCTTTTACGTTCAGATTCTTATACGTATATTTATTATAATAGGCTTTTAGTATCGTTCCGTTCAAAGAAGCTGTTGCTGTTTTTGGGTTGAAACCAATTCCTTTTATATTTGCTTTTAAAGTGACTTTTCCAATAGAATCATTTTTGATGAATTTCCCTAAATCGAAATTTGTCAGCTCCGTTTGCGCATTGTATTTCTCCTGGTTTTTTATTCTGCGGTCGTAGGTGCCTGTAATTTTGGCATTTCCAAAACTAGTTATCAAATTCATATTGGTGTTGAAATTGGCAATAGTTCCTTTGAAAGTTCCTACTGCACTGAACTTCGATGGCAACTGTATTGAGTTAGGAATCGTTCCCGGAGGTAGGAATCCATTAAAATCCTTCGAGCCAGATTGTAAGTCCTTAATGTTCAGATCGAAGTAGGCTTTGTTTACATCAGGCAAACCAATAATTCTTCCGCTTGCAGCTACTTTTGTAGTTCCAATACCGCTAATGAGTATATTTGGAAATTCAAGATTTTTTAATTTTCCTCTAATGATCCCATTTACGAGCAGTACCGCATTGGGATGGCTCATAAAAGGATTTGTGTTTAGTAAAGTAGGCGCAAAAAGTAAAATATCCTTAACGCCTAATTTACTTTTCTTTAAATAAGCCGTAAGCCCTAATTCGCCTGGATTTTTTGCTAGTGATTGGATAGACGGATACCCAATTCTGATTTCATCCCTCAATTCTGTTTGAGGCGTTTTTAAATATAATTTTTTAAGAAAGGCATTCTTTTTACCGTAGAAAAATTCAGCGTTAAACGATTGAACATTTAGTCCGCTTTTGTCTTTAAAGGTTAACGAATTTACGTCTCCGGAGATGTTTTCGGTATTGTAATTTAAGAAATCAACCTGCAAATTTAAATTGGTAATATTCAAATGGTTGTAGTCGATTCCTTTCTGAGTTGCAATATTGTCATTGTCATATCGAAAGGTAACTCGTTTAAATTCCGTCTTATTTACTTTGACTTCCCAGTCGTTTGATTCACCGGTAACAGTTTCTTTTTTTATGTTTTTTATGTCTTGTTTGCCAAAAGTCAAATCACCTTCTACACCAACCAAATCAATACTTTCAACTAATACTAATTGATTGTAAAGATCAATTTTGTCAATTTTAGCTAATAGTTTTTTAAAGTAGAATTTAGTGGATAATTTAGTTTCCTCACTTTGATAATCGAAATCAATTTTTGCCAGATCAATTTCTCCTAATTTTAATTTTAAGATCGAGTCGGGAGTGTTTTTAGCGGCGGCCACTTTGGTTGCTTTAGATATTTGAACCAAACCTTGTTTTAATTTAAACTTTAGCCCATTAATTTTAGCTTTTGGAATTTCAAAGTTCATTTTGTCTAAATCGAACGTTTTAATTCTCGTTTCAAAGTGATTTAGAGTAGCAATTATATCATTTTTTGTAACGGCATCGGTATACTTAAAATGTATTCGGTTCAGCTTAATTTCTTCTAGGGAAAATTGCATCGGGGGTGAATCGCTTTTTTGTTTCTCTGGTGAAGCAAATGCCTTAACGATATATTCAAAATTAAAAATGGCTTTGGAATCTCTGTTTAAATTAGCTGAAATACCTTCCATTTCCAAGAAATTAATTTCGATTTTGTTGTTCATTAGTTGCAAAAGGCTAATGTCAACAGCTAATTTCTCACCAGCAAAAAGGGTGTCTTTTTTTTGATCTTCAAAATAGACGCCTTCAAGAATTACTTTTTTGGGAAGTCCGATTTCGATTCGGTCAATAGAAATTTTTGTTTTAATTTTTCCTTCCAGATACGATACCGCTTTTTCTTTAGCGTAATTTTGAACAGAAGGGATTTGAATGGCCACAACCAGTAGTAAGAACAACAAGAGTACTGATCCTATTATCCAAAGGAAAATCTTTAAACTTTTCTTTAAGTATTTTTTCAAATGGTCTTGTTTTTAGGTCTAAAATTAACCAATTTAATCCAGAATAGCAATTGCAATCGTAAACAGAATTATCCGCAAAGGTGAAAAATATAAAAAGAAATTTATTACAAAGTTTGTAAAATTTATTGTAAAATTTTTGGATGACAATAAAAAGCGATACGCTCAGTTTATGTTTTATAGGTCGGAATTTCGTTAAAATTCTCGGCTTGTTTTTCATCTAATAAAATGTCTTTAATACCCATTAGCATCGCTTTATTTGAAGTGAAAAGTTCTCGATTGAAATTGATAACAGTTGTAATGTCTATGTTTTCAATTGGAGCCAGTTGTGCTTCAGTATAAAAGGCGTTGAGGGCTGTGGTGTAATTTTTTTGAATCGTATCAAATAAAGAGGCCAGTTCTTCAAAGCTGGCTGGTTTTTCTTTATTAAGTAGCGCATTAAATTTCAGATAGAGATTTTCAGTTTCATTTTTGTGATGCAGGAAAAATTGATATTTAATGTCTTTAGAGGAATGACTGAGATTCGTAATATTACTTCCGATATCTTTCACACTTTTCACAGCGTGCATGGAACTTCTCCCCGCAGAAATTAATTGGTTGAGTTCAGAATTTTGTTCGCTATCTAATTTTGTTCTTAATTTCAAATAAAAAGCCTGTAATTCGCCTTGCAGCTGTTTTAGGAATTCATATTTTTCTTCACTAGTTTTTGAATCAAAATCCCTATGCTTATTAATTTCTTTGTACTCTATTTGTTCCTTAAGTTCCAGCATGTTGATTTTGAATAATTCCAAATTAAAAAGCATCGAATTGTGAATAAAATAGCCCGTTTCTCTTCGGAATAAATCCAAAGCCGTTTCTGGCTCCGAGATGGAAGCGTGTCCTATAAAAGCGGCTGTCGAGCCATCCGTATTTTTGAAAAAACGTTCCAGAAATTTCGTGAATAAATCCAAAACAGGAAGAAATAATAGAATGGCCAGCAGGTTGATCAGGCTCGAAAAAGTCACCAGGCCAATAAGCGGATCTTTGATTTTTATAATATCAGTTATCAGTAACAGAATTGGCTTTAATAGCGCAAAAGAAATTGCGGTGATGAAGATGTTGAATAACAAATTGCCCAATGCAACTCGTTTTTTGGATGCATTGCCACCAATTGCACTTAAGATAATTTTAATTATTGTACCGGTTTCGGACCCTAATACTATTGCAGCTGCCATAGGAAAGTCAATCGCTCCAGCATTGAGAGCACTCAATGTAAGTGCCATGGTAACGGAACTCGATTGAACAATCAATGTGATTAAAAAACCAATAAAAAGAAAAACCAGGAGTGGCATCGTTGCATAGGGCGAAAAATCAAAATGCTGTACCTGCGCTTCCATAGCCGTTTTCATAAAAGAAAGACCGATGAACATTAATCCAAATCCCAAAAGAAAGTAAGAGACGTATTTTATTGTCTTACGGTTTCCAAGAAGGATTAGAAGAAAACCACCTAAACAAACTGCCGGATAGGCAATCACTTCAATATTAGTTTTAAAACCAAGGGTGGCCACTAGCCAGCTTGCCAGCGTAGTTCCCAGATTCGCACCCAGAATTATAGCCATGGCATTTTTCATTGTAAAAACACCAGCACCCACAAATGCCAAAACCATCATCGAAACCATAGAACTGCTCTGAAGAACACTAGTTACTATTGTTCCACCGGCTACAGCGCCGAGATTGTTTTTTGTGATGCGCTGAAGAAACAGTTTGAAACTTCTTCCAGAGAGATTTTTCAGGGATTCCTCCACCAGATACATCGCAAAAAGAAATAAACCTACTCCAGCTGCGAGTTTTAGTATTGTATTGAGTGTTTCCATAGCTTTAAATAACACTAAGATACTTAAATTTATTAGTAAAATCTTTATAAAAGAACCAAACTCATCTATTATAAAATTACAAAGTGTTTCCTAATCTTAAATAAAAAAACTACAACTTTTTTAGAATTGTAGCATAGTTTATGAAATGGCTGAGTTATGAATATTAATAATCGGAATAGTCTGTCGGATACAAAAAAGTAATGTCTATGTGGGAAATATTGTTTTTATATTTTTCCATAGCCAGTAGCCCTTTCCATTCCGGTGAAGCTGAAAAGGCTTTCCAGTGCTCGTCTCGTTTTGCCTGATCTGCAAAGGTGGTCATGTACATCAAGTTTGGCATCTTGGCTCCGGAAATTACTTCGCCATAAAAAACAGCATTAAATCCAAGTCGGTCAAAGAGTTTTACTTCTCCACCGGCATTAAACATATCCACTTTATTTCTATAAATCGCTTCGGTTGCTGATTCGTAACTTCTTAATTCATACACTCGGTCTGCTCTTGGAGTAGTCAATGCAGGAGTTGTCATCGTGGGATGATCTGAAAATGCTTTCAATAAAACCGATTCGATGCGTTGATAAGGTGCCTGTTTATAGGATGCATTCAAGTAATCCGCTCCGGCAGCCAAATAGACTTTATCTTTTGCTAGTTTTTCTTCTAATCCAAGAAAGTTTGACATCGATGAAAAAGGAATTAATACTATAATCTTTTTTAACGAGTCAGCAGCAGTTGGTTTTGGTTTGAACACGCCAATAGTTTTAATTCCCAGTTTTTTCAATGCTGGCAAATATGCTTCTTTCAAGAATTTATCAGTGGCCTGTTCTTGCTCTTTCGTATTTAAAATATAAGTTTTGAGTTGGTAGAATTCTCTTAACTGAACTGGGGTTTTAGAATCAGGTGTCGTACTCTTAAAGCTAGTAATGACTATGCTGATAAGTACTAGAAATAGTAGTTTTGTTGCTTTCATATTTTTGTTGTGGCGTTGGAAGTTAAAACGTATTTAGTTTATAAAAGTATAAAAAAAAGCATCACTTTTTTTGAATTGCATAAATAGATATTATCTGATTTAAGAATTTAATAAAAGTAAAGAGGAGCTAGTAATAAAGGAAACAATCGTATTTAGCGCCAATTTCAAATTGGTATATTTACAAGATGAAATTTAAAGTATACAGTGCGTTGTCTTACCAAACCATTGCTGCGACTACCTTTGTTTTTAATATACAGGCAGCAAAATCATCAGGCCAAATAGTTGTTTCAGAATCTATTGTCGTTACACCTGCCATTAAGGTGGAGGAGTTTACATTGAAAAATTCGCATGCGCGATTTGTGAAAATGGAAGTGGAGCAGGGTTTGTTTTTTACGATAACATATCAAGCTGAAGTCGATGTTCAACATACAATTATTGATGAAAAAGTACTTTTGAAGTCAATACCCATTATAAAGTTGGACCACGAAGTATTGCCTTTTATTTCTCCTAGCCGACATTGTGAGTCGGATAAATTATTAGAATTTGCCACAAAAGAATTTGGATATTTGCCCAATGATTATGCCAAAGCAAAAGCCATTAATGAATGGATATTCAATACAGTCGAGTATAAATCAGGGACCACTAATTCGAGTACTTCAGCCTGTGATACGCTATTGCACAAGGTAGGGGTTTGTAAAGACTTTGCACATTTAGGAATTGCGTTATGCAGAGCCTTAGATATACCGGCGCGCTATTTTACCGGATATGCCTACAACCTTAATCCTCCTGATTTTCATGCTTGTTTTGAAGCGTACATTGGCGGACGATGGATATTTTTTGATCCTACAAAATTAGCTGTCTCCAATGGTTTAGTAAAAATAGCGAATGGGAAAGATGCCTCTGAAGTAGCTGTAGCCAGTTACTTTGGAGCGGTTAATTGTACTTTTATGAAAATCGAATGTTATCCCAGTGCAGATGATTTTATGCCTTTTACTGCTATTAAAATTGAAGCGATTTCTTACGAGTGAATTACTATTGCTTTTTAGAAGCTTTTAGTCTATTATCTTTCGTACTGTGATTCGGTTATCATCTCCCATTTTCCAGACTTCACCAGATAAAGAAACATTCTCCCCGATTTTAAATTGACGATATTTTTCTGCACTTCCAAGATTTGGAATGCTGATTGTCGCAAAATAGGTTGTTCCTTCCGCTGTTTTTATTTTGGCAGTATAGCCATCTTTTCCTTTTTCGATAGTTTCTACAATTCCGGTAATTTTAGTTCCGGCATCGTTCTTTTTATTCAGTTCTATTATTTCTCTAACAGTAATTTGCTTTTCTTTTCCCATTTTCCAAACCTCTCCTTTTACAATTATAGCATCTCCAATTTCAGCTTGTTTGAATAATTCGGGATTTCCCAGGTTAGGAATACTAATTGTTCCGTAATATATCTGGCCTTTTGAATTTTCAATTGTCGCGGTATAACCGTCTTTCCCTTTCTGAATTGCAGAAACTTTACCACTAACGGTAGCTGTTTTTACTGATGAACACGAAGCAAAGCTAATAATCATTAGGCTTAAAATACTTTTCTTTAGTGGAAATAATTTCATGTTTATTTGTTTTCTTATGGTGTAATAATCGATAAATGTATCATTATTTTTACAAATGTAATGCGGTATTGATACTGCATTTTTATGTTTAAGCGAAACGAACTTGTAAATTCGAAAGCCGGAACACTGGTTTTACTTTTGAATAATTTGCTAAAAGACTGTGGGTCTTCAAAATCAGGTTGGTAGGATAGTTTCCCAGCAGGCAAAGAAGTAGTATAGATTTATTTGGATTTTTCAATTAATGTATCGTCAATGTGCTTGTGTATTTTTCAGGCCTGTTGCAACAAACCCGAATAATTTTTAATTTAAAATGGAAATACTACTTTGTTTCAAGAATGATTAGTTCAACGCTGATTTCTCCATCGGAAAATCAAAGGAGATGGGGATAAGAAAAAGTAGCTTCCTTTTGGATGATATCTAGTAACAGTTTTAGGGTAATAAGTTACGTTTAAATTTCTCAATTTGTCTCTGATGCCGTAAAATATGGACGATTGCATGCTCCATTAATTGTTCGATATCATAAAGTTGTTCCCAAGAAGTTATTATTTTTTTTGATTGGTCAAATTGTTCCAGTTCAGCATCTTCAATTTCGTTAAAAACATTTTCGGTATATACAATCAACTTGTTCAAGTCTTCTAAATAGTCCTTGATACTTAAATGAAAAGCTTTATCAGGTCGTTGCATCTCATGTCCCTTCAGGTTATGGATGTAGATCACATAACTGTAACCGGAACTTATCACGTGCGATAAAATGGCCTGGATTGATTTACAATTCTCATCTGTTGTTTCCTGGTCTATGATATTGGTCAAAATAGCGTCAGGAATATCTTCGATGACTTTTTTGAAATCCGAGATTGCCTGTTCATATACGTCAAGCAATGCTCCAACGCCCCCTTGTCTATACATTTTTTCCATCTTTATTTAAAATATAATTTGTCTAATTAGGATTCATTGATTGGGTTATCTAAAAATCACACAAAATGTAACTACTTGAATTTTAAGTAAATGTATGGTTTTAATTACTATTTTTCTCTTTATATCTCGTTAAAAATGGAAAAGAAAAAGCCTTACTAAAGGATACAAATTACACTCTATCCGTAAATATATGTGATTTAGTCTTAGTTTTTTTACAGAGCTATGAAATCTTCACTTTTAGGTAAAATGAAGTTATTTTGCTTTAAGGCTGTTTCTGGTGCATTTTCAGAATCAAAATTGACGTAAAGCATATGGATCAGATAAAAACGGAATGAGCTAAGAGTAAACGTTGCTTTTTGGAGGTTTATTTTTAATAATTAAATAAAGTAATTTGGGAGTTTTTGGATTATTTAATCAAAAGAATTAATGTGGCCTGTCTTTTGCATTGAGAAAAGAGATTGTTCAATTCCGGATAATAGAAAACAACTCATGCCTATGAAAAAATTAATCGTAATGCTATTGCTAACTGGTGGTATGTATGCTCAGGAACAGGTTTTTAATGTCCAGCGGTATTGCATAGACGAACAGCCTTTTAGAAAGGGAGAATGTGACACTACAGGAAACGAGTATTCTTTCGTGTTCTTAGATGCTAAAAAGAGCAACGTAGTATTCTTTCTTACCGAAATGAAATTGAAATATAAAATTATTAAATCAGCAGTTTTTTCTTCCGATCCTAACTATACGGTTTATTCTCTGGAAAATGAAAAAGAAGAAGTAGAGATGAGAATAAATAAACAGAACACAAAGATTGAATTTCTGTATCCCAATAATCACATTTATTTAACGGTAGGAAAATCCACTAAGGGCGTAAATTAAATTGTCTAAAAAAAAACAGCTTTAAACAAATTTTGTTTGCTGCTGTTTTTTAACTTGACTTTGTGTAACTCTTTTAAAAATTGCTCTCGTTGATTGTCTCAAAAAGAAGCGATGTGATTGTCAATTTGATAAAATCCCGTAACAATTTTTTTAATAGATTCGTTGTAGAGCACAGTATAATGTTGTTTTAAATCCATTTGTTTAGGTGTGTTTTTAGGGTTTGAGCACTTTCAGTTTTCTCGAATCAAATCTGGTTTTTCTTTAGGTGATCATATCCCAAAGCAACTCATAAGTGTCATTGATAACCTTATCTTGTTTGGATTTTGAAAATTGTTTTGCAACTAAATATTGATTGATACTGAAGGTATGCCCACTGATAAGTGTGAAAACTAGGTTAACATCTGTGGGCTTTATGATTTTGTCTTTTATTCCTTTTTTCAAAAGGCCCATAATTGGTTTAATGTGTTTCTGAATTTCTTCTTCGGCAATTTGTTTTAAGTAAGGTGAAGAGTTGAATTGTTCAATGAAACGGAACTCTGTCTTGTATTTTAATGCCCAGTGCAGTGTAGCAGAATAATAGCCTTTCAGAATTCCTTTCAATAATTGTTCGTCTTTAATTGTTTCTGAAATGTGTTCATTCAGCCGGCTTTTAATAGTAATATATAAAGCCTTGACCAATTCGTCTTTTGTAGGAAAGAAGTAAAATAAGGTACCGCTGGCAATGCCTGCTTCTCGTGCAATTTTACTTGTTGGCGTATCGTGGAAGCCAGACTCAACAAATAGCTGGAGTGCCGCAGCTAATAATTTTTCTCTCTTATCCATTAGTAAGATTATGTTTTTTTTTAAGCTTAAACCACTAAACGGACTTCAGGTTCGATTATTGTAATTCTCATGCAGTCATTGCTTTGTTCAGCAGTGCTTGATTGTGACTATTGTAAACCTTTCCACCATTGGGAAAACTGTTGTGTTGTATCTTTTAAATTAACTTGTTCACCAATCATCGGTGTAATGATGTTTAGGTTTTCTTTTTTGTTATTTTCTATTATCAATTCCAGAGGTTCATACCAAGGGTGATTGCCGAGCGCAAATTTTGAACTGTGGACGGGAAAAATTCGTTTGGCGTTTAAGTCTTTTGCTGCCTGCAAAATTTCATCTGGCATCAAATGAATGTATTTCCAGCTCTTGTCATATTGACCGTTTTCTAAAATAACTAGATCAAAAGCTCCAAAAGTCTTCCCGATTTCAGCAAAGTGTTGGTCGTAACCACTGTCCCCGCCGAGGAAAATTTGCATCGTTGGCGTTTGTAAAACATAGGATGTCCAAAGTGCCTTATTTCGGGTTAGTCCGCGACCTGAAAAATGTCTGGCAGGAACCGTATGTGCGGTAAAGCCTTCGTCTAAAACTATTTTTTCATTCCAGTCTTTTTCAATTATTTTGTTGGGTTCAAAACCCCAATATTCAAAATGTTCACCGGTGCCAAGTCCGCAGATAACTTTTTTGATTTTGGGTTTTAATTGCAAAATTGTTTGATAATCCAAATGATCCCAATGGTCGTGAGAAATAAAAAGGTAATCAATTTGAGGAATATCGTTAGTTGTGTAACGGTCGGTTCCCCTGAATGCTTTTGTTGAAAATGAAAACGGAGAAGCAACGCCACTTAAAACAGGATCTACTAAAATACGTTTTCCGTCAATTTGAATATAGTAGGAGGAATGTCCGAACCAAACTAAAATATTTTCCTTTAGGTCTAAATTGAGAAGGTCTGTCTTTGTGGATGGAATTTCAGCGACTGGTGAAACATTCTTGTTTTGTCCGAAAAAGAACTCTTTACCAACGGTATAATAGTTTGCACCTTCTGTAAGGTCAGGAGTAATGCTTTGGTTTTGAAAAGAGCCATTTTTGTAATTCGGAGATTGTTTAATTCGCTCCAATCTTTTCCCTGTGGGCAATTTACCAAATTTGGCCTGTTTTAAATATTTAAATACACTCATTACGAATAAGAGAATTAAAGAAATTGAAATGAATATCGGTTTTGTTACTGACTAATCAGTCAGCAAATGTAAATCTATTTATTAAACTGACAAAATAAATCAAAAAGTTATTTCATCACCCTTCATTTTGGATGCAAAACACAAATGCCTCCACTGTGATTTGTTTTTTAAGTGTTAATTGTCTTACAATCAGAGAGTGTGTTGTTAAATGACGGTTGCCGTTTTTGGCGCGGTGGTTCATCGCATTTAACAAAAAAATAGTATGGATTAAAAATCCGCGCGTTTGTGCTATCGAAATGAGCACATCCGTGCGGATTAAATTTTAAATAATTGTCAATTATTTAGGATTTTGAAATCTCTTTTAATATTTTTTTTCCATTTTCATTTTTTGGATCAAGCTCCACGGATTTTTTGTAATTTGTAATAGCAAGGTTTTTATCTCCGTTTTTCAGATACGCTTCTCCCAAACTGTCGTATGTATTTCCTGATTGCGGAAATGCTTCAACATTTAGTTTAAAAACTTCTATTGCTTCTTTTTCTTTTCCGGTGTTTAATAATTGATATCCTGCATTGTTCATTTCATTTTCATTGATAGCGTAGACAGTTGAATTTTTATTTTCTTTAAAATATTCCAGACCAGAGGCGATTCCTTTTTCCATAATAATATCTACTAAAGCGGTAGCAAGCGATTTTTTAGGCAAACTGTATGGTTTGTTGTATAGGATATTTCTAATGGCTTTATTCATCTCATTTAAGTTCGTACTACCTGTATTGTTTAATAATACAACTAGTTTTTTATCAGACGGAATTTGAGAAAACAAAGTGTTAAATCCATTTATTCCACCACCATGTTCAATAATAGTCAAGCTTTCTTTCTTTTCTCCAGTAAAGGCTTTATTGATAAACCATCCGTAACCATAATGTCCCGGTCCTGCAGGGATATAAGAATTAAATAATAAATCTTTGTATTTTTTAGAAAGCAATTGTTCTGTATAAAGCGCTTGGTCCCATAAATACAAATCGTCTACAGTAGAATATAAAGAACCGGCAGCGTAGGGGATAGACAGGTCCAAATAAGCAGCATTTTTATAGTTTTTACCGTTTTTCTCATAGCCTGTGGCTCTATTTTTAAGAATAGTTTCATGATGATCGTATCCTGTATTACTCATTTTGAGCGGTGTAAGAATATTGTCGTGCAGGCACTGCTCATAGCTTTTGCCAGAGACTTTTTCCAGGATGTAACCCAATAAAAAATAACCGGAATTACTGTAAGCAAATTTTTCACCTGGCGTAAATTCCAGAGGCGAGTCCGCAAACACTTTTAAAAATGCCTCCGGGCTATACGTGTTGATGCTTAAATCTTTCTCGAAATTCGCAAATGAAGTATAATTTGGAATTCCTGATGCATGGGTAAGTAAGTGGTGGATAGTAATTTTATCACCCGATGCTTTTGGATAGTTAGGAAGATACGTTGCGATTGGGGCATCTAATGTTAATTTTCCCTGCTCAGCTAATTGAACAATCAACACAGCGGTAAACTGTTTGGTAACGGAACCCAATCTGTGTTTTGTGTCTGACTGATTGGGAATATTCCATTCCATATTTGCCATTCCAAATCCCTTTTTATAAATAACTGTACCAGCATCAGCGACAAGTACTGAGCCATTAAATTGGCCGTACTCCGAATATAGATTCATCAGCTTATCGATTTGATCTGTTTTGGTTTGTCCAATACAAACCGATACTGCAGTTACTTGAATGAATAAAGCAATTAGGATTGTCTTTATTCTAAAATGATTGGAAGGTTGTTTCATAATGGTTGTTAGTTTAAGGGATTGTTATCTAGATCTAGTTACTATTCGGGTTCAGACGATTTAATTAGTTTTCTTTGTTTAGAGTTTAATGTACCCAACTCCGTTAAGTACATCAAGCCTAATTTGTTTTTAATTTACGCAGCTATCCATTTTTTCTTTCCTTGTGCTAATATAAGTGATTTATTACGTAATTTTTTTATAAAAATTTTTAAAGCAATAGTAGAGAGATGAATAGAAGCTGGGGCCGATTTTCTGAGTCTCAGTAGCAGCGGCATCATTTTCTTTTTTTTAAGAAAAAATAGAATGAATAGCAGGAAATCTTTTGAAACTTCGGCTAGACTTTTGGGGATTATGGACAACTTGGGTTATAATGACAAAGGTTCTAAAATGTCATCTTGTCAGATTTTTTTACGCCAATTTTAACATAAACTGACAATTTATGGAGGTGTGTTGCATTGGCACAAAGATTGACTTATCGACTTCGAGCTATTTAAAATGAGTATATAATAAAATTAAATATAGTAAAAATGGGTAAAATAATCGGAATTGATTTAGGTACAACAAACTCTTGTGTTTCTGTAATGGAAGGTAATGAAGCAGTAGTTATCCCTAATGCTGAAGGAAAAAGAACAACGCCATCTATCATTGCATTTGTAGAAGGTGGAGAAATTAAAGTAGGAGATCCTGCTAAGAGACAAGCGGTAACTAATCCAACTAAGACTATTGCTTCTATCAAACGTTTTATGGGTCATTCTTTTGCTGAAATTACAGCTGAAGCAAAAAGAGTTTCTTACAAAGTAGTAAAAGGGGACAACAATACACCACGTGTTGATATTGATGGACGTTTATACTCTGCACAAGAATTGTCAGCTATGACGCTTCAAAAAATGAAAAAAACAGCTGAAGACTATTTAGGTCAAACTGTTACTGAAGCAGTTATTACTGTTCCTGCTTACTTTAATGATGCACAACGTCAAGCTACAAAAGAAGCTGGTGAAATTGCAGGTCTTAAAGTAATGCGTATTATCAACGAACCTACAGCAGCTGCGCTTGCTTACGGTCTTGATAAAAAAGGTAAAGATCAAAAAATTGCTGTTTACGATTTAGGTGGAGGTACATTTGATATCTCTGTTCTTGAATTAGGAGACGGAGTTTTTGAAGTATTATCTACAAACGGAGATACTCACTTAGGTGGAGATGATTTTGATCACGAAATTATTGACTGGTTAGCTGCTGAATTTTTAACTGAAGAAGGTATTGATTTACGTTTAGATCCAATGTCTTTGCAACGTTTGAAAGAAGCTGCTGAGAAAGCAAAAATTGAATTGTCTTCTTCTACTGAAACTGAAATTAACTTACCATACGTAACTGCTACAGCTTCAGGACCAAAACACTTAGTTAAGAAATTAACGAGAGCACAATTTGAAAAATTAACTGACTCATTAGTAAAACGTTCTATGGCACCAGTTGCTAAAGCGTTGAAAGATGCAGGTTTATCTGTTTCTGATATTGACGAAGTTATTCTTGTAGGTGGTTCTACACGTATGCCAAGAATTGCTGAAGAAGTTGAAAAATTCTTTGGTAAAAAAGCATCTAAAGGAGTTAACCCTGATGAAGTTGTTGCTATTGGAGCAGCTATTCAAGGTGGAGTTCTTTCTGGAGATGTAAAAGATGTATTGTTACTTGACGTTACACCTTTATCTTTAGGTATCGAAACTATGGGTGGTGTTATGACAACTCTTATTGAGTCTAATACAACGATCCCAACTAAAAAATCTCAAGTTTTCTCTACAGCTGCAGATTCTCAACCAACAGTTGAAATCCACGTTTTACAAGGAGCTAGAGCAATGGCTGCTGATAACAAAACTATCGGTCGTTTCCATTTAGATGGTATTCCACCAGCACCAAGAGGTGTTCCACAAATTGAAGTAACTTTTGATATTGATGCTAATGGTATCATCAAAGTTTCTGCAACTGACAAAGGAACTGGTAAATCTCATGATATTCGTATCGAAGCTTCTTCTGGATTAACTGCTGAAGAAATCGAAAGAATGAAAAAAGATGCAGAAGCTAATGCTGATGCTGACAAAATTGCAAGAGAAAGAGCTGAAAAATTGAACGAAGCAGACGGAATGATCTTCCAAACTGAAACTCAATTGAAAGAATTAGGTTCTAAATTATCTGATGAAAACAAAGTTGCTGTAGAATATGCATTAACTGAATTGAGAATGGCACACCAATCTCAAGACATTCCTGCAATTCAAACTGCTCTTGACAACATCAATGCAGCTTGGAAAAAAGCTACTGAAGCGATGTATGCTCAAGGTGAACAAGGTCAAGGTGAAGCACAACCACAAGGGGATGCTGCTCAAGGAGACAATGTTGAAGACGTTGAATTCGAAGAAGTAAAATAATAAATTCTTGTAGAGACTAGATTTATCACGTCTTCACATTATATAAAAAAACTGTTCATCTTTGATGAACGGTTTTTTTTATGGAATTAACCCAGATCCTGAAATAGGAAACATAAGAAAGAGGTGTCAGTTGTTTTTGGTATGAAATATTATAATTCAATTAACACCGAAGAATTTATGCCTCTGGTGTAAATGATTAATTTTGCTTAAAATCTGAAATTTATAATGGCAAAGAATATTCCAATTTCTATATTAGAATTAGCAATAGTTACCCAAGATAGCAATGCAAGCGAAACATTGCAAAAAACAACAGCGTTAGCAAAACTTGCTGACGCTTTAGGTTATAGCCGATTTTGGCTGGCCGAACATCATAATATGGCTCATGTAGCAAGCTCAGCAACAGTTGTTCTGATCGGTTATATAGCCAGTCAGACTCAAAATATTAGGGTCGGTTCAGGCGGAATCATGTTGCCTAATCATGCCCCGCTAATTATTGCGGAACAGTTTGGTACATTGGAAATACTATACCCGAATCGGATTGATTTGGGCTTGGGAAGAGCGCCAGGAACCGACTCGTTAACAGCGCAAGCCATTCGGAGCGATTTCTTTGAGCAATCGCAACGGTTTCCTCAGAATGTGGCCGCGCTTCAGACGTATTTTTCTAAGGACAATGCTACCGCAAAAGTGCGAGCCTTTCCTGCAGAAGGCACTAATGTTCCCATTTGGATTTTAGGTTCGAGTATGGACAGTGCGGCTTTGGCGGCTGCTAATGGATTGCCATATGCGTTTGCGGGACATTTTGCACCCAAAGTAATGTATCAGGCTTTTGAATTTTATCGTGATAATTTTCAGCCTTCCCAATTTTTAGATAAACCCAAAACGATGGCGTGCGTAAATGCGATAGCTTCAGATACAGATGAAGAAGCAGAAATACTGTCAACGAGTCTGACCCAAATGTTTCTGAATTTGATTCGTAATGATAGAAAACCATTGCAGCCACCTGTTGCGTCTCTTGATGGAATAATGAGTGAGGAAGAGTATTTTCATGTGAATCAAATGACTTCCTGTTCGTTTGTAGGAAGCAAAAAGAAATTGGAAACTGAATTGAAGCAATTTATTGATCGGACCCGTATTGATGAACTAATGATAACCAGTCCGATTTTTAATCATGAAGATAAATTGAAAAGTATGCGGCTAATGAAAGAAGTTATCGGTACCATGAAATAGGAGTAAATCGTTTTTTAACATAAGAAAACCTGCAACGTTAATTGCAGGTTTTTATATAAGTAAGATACAGTATTGTGCATCGCTACTAAAATTTTTAGGATTATTTCAAGCTTCCAACCATATCTTCCGGTTTAACCCAAGCATCAAAATCTTCAGAAGTTACATAACCCAAACCAACCGCTTCATCTTTTAGAGTGGTTCCGTTTTTATGTGCTGTCTGAGCAATTTCAGCTGATTTGTAATAGCCAATTTTAGTATTTAAAGCAGTCACTAACATCAATGAATTATCAACTAATTCTTTGATGCGTTTGTAGTTTGGCTCAATACCTTGTGCGCAATGTTCGTCAAAAGACATACAAGCGTCACCTAGCAATCTTGCTGATTGCAAGAAGTTGGCTGCCATCAATGGTTTGAAAACGTTCAGTTCATAATGACCCTGCATTCCTCCAACAGAAATAGCAACATCATTCCCCATAACCTGAGCACAAACCATAGTTAATGCTTCACATTGTGTTGGGTTTACTTTTCCTGGCATGATGGAAGAACCTGGTTCGTTCTCAGGAATAAGGATTTCTCCAATTCCTGAACGTGGTCCGGAAGCTAACATACGAACATCATTAGCAATTTTGTTTAATGAAACGGCTAGTTGTTTTAAAGCACCATGCGATTCTACGATTGCATCATGGGCTGCTAAAGCTTCAAATTTGTTTTCTGCAGTTACGAATGGATGTCCTGTAAATTCTGCAATGTATGCAGCTACTTTTACATCATATCCTTCTGGAGTATTTAATCCGGTTCCAACTGCTGTTCCTCCTAAAGCCACTTCTGATAAGTGTGCTAAAGTGTTTTTAACCGCTTTTAAACCATAGTTCAATTGCGCTACGTATCCTGAAATTTCTTGTCCTAATGTTAATGGCGTAGCATCCATTAAATGCGTACGGCCAATTTTAACGACATTGTTGAATTCAATTGCTTTGGCATGAAGTGTATCTCTTAGTTTTTCAACTCCGGGAATAGTAACTTCTACTACGGCTTTGTAAGCTGCGATATGCATTCCTGTTGGGAACGTATCGTTAGAAGATTGTGATTTGTTTACATCATCATTGGCTTTGATGAATTGTTCCCCCTCACCAATATTGAATCCTTTTAGAACTTGTGCACGATTGGCAACCACTTCGTTTACGTTCATGTTACTTTGTGTACCTGAACCTGTTTGCCAAATCACCAATGGAAATTCGTCATCTAATTTTCCGGCTAGGATTTCGTCACAAACCGCTGCAATTGCATCTCGTTTTTCGATCGGTAAGACTCCTAAATCGCAATTAGCATAAGCAGCTGCTTTTTTTAGATAAGCAAACCCTTCAATGATTTCTTTTGGCATGGAAGCCGATGGACCTATCTTGAAATTGTTTCGGGAACGTTCTGTTTGAGCGCCCCAATATTTGTCTGCAGGAACCTGCACTTCACCCATGGTGTCTTTTTCGATTCTAAATTTCATTGTGTTGTTATTTATAAGTATTAAGTAGTTTAATAATTGTTTAGCACCGATTACTTCACTTGATTTCTATTTTTAATGGAGTTCTCTGAACTTCATTTGAAGTGAAAATCGCTTTGTGTTGGTGGTCGGCATAAAAGATTATAAGGAATAGCAGGATCTGCTCCCAAATTCTGAGCCCAAAAATACGGATAATTCCCTTTTTATAAAAATTGACAGGCAGTTTTTGTAAATTTTTATTGGTAAGAAAAGGAATTAAACTTACATTTGTGGCTACATTCAAAAATTCCGGAAAACATGTTTGAATTTTCACAGTACTTAGGCTTTTTACTTTTCTTAACCGTTCTAACTATAGGATTCTGGTTGATGTTTTTTCTTGTTGGTTTCGTATCCTATTGGGTAGGCGGAGCAACTTGGGAGGCGTACAAAGAGAAAAGAGCAAAAAAGAAGCAAGAACAATCAGTTTAAACTAATTGTTTCATAAAATAAGGACCCGTTTTCACGAGTCCTTTTTTTGTGCCAAAAAGTTACCTCAATAGCTGTTTTAATAAAGGAGCGGGTACTAATTACGATCCGTTTATTGGTAAAAAAAATAAGGACTCGTTTTCACGAGTCCATATTTTTTTATCCTTGAAATTCGCCACCATCGCCATTTTCATTTTGATTTCGCTTAGGCTGTTTCTCTCTTTCGTTTTTCTGTTTATTGAAACGATACGTGAAGGATAAGTTAAACTGTCTTTCTCTCCATTGCATTTCAGAGTAAGAATTAAGTACACCGGGAAGATTTGTTTCCATAATTCTTTTTCTGGAATTGAATACGTCACTTACATTAAAAGAAAGGGTTCCTTTATCTTTCATAACATCTTTACTGAATGCTAAATTAGCACTGAAATTTCCTAAAACAGTTCCTTGCGCATTCTTTTGAGGTGCATTATAAGTTGCATTGGTTTGCCAGTCAATTTTATAGGGTAATGATACTTTTGATGTTATGCGGGTAAACCATGACGTTGCTATATTATCAAAATTCTGAACAACTTCATTATCATTAAAATCGATATAAGTAAAATCACCTTGTGTTTCGTTTCTGAAGAAATTGAAGTTTCCATTTAATTTCCACCATTTGTAAGGAGAATAATTTAAGGTAAATTCAAATCCAGCTCTATATTCTGTCGCCAGGTTTATTGGTGAAGCAAAGATAATTGGTATTCCATTTATAAAATCACCAGATTCTCTTCTTGCAAATTGAAATACATCGGTAGTTTTGTTCACATATAAGGAAGTGTTGAATGTCAATTTATCCCAACGTTTGATATATCCTAAATCAAAAGCATTAGTGAATGCGGGATCTAAATCAGGATTTCCGACAAAAATATTGATATTACTGGATAAATTGCTAAATGGATTTATCATTCTTCCTCTAGGTCTTTGAATTCTTCTACTGTAGCTTATCGAAGCACTGCTTTTATCATCAATCTCGTAGGTGAAGAAAGCGCTGGGGAAAAAGTTATTGTATTTTTTGGTGTTGAAATCGTTAGTTGCTAATTGGTTGATTTCTATATTTGAATCTTCGAAACGCATTCCAAAAAGTGCTGAAAACTTATTTATTTTTACACCATATTGCGTATACAATGCGTTCACTTTTTCTTTGTATTCTAATGTGTTAGTGAAGTTTGGATTAATAACTCCATCACTCTCTACTTGGTAATCCGTAACTAATTTAGAAAAATCACCACGATACCCAGCTTCAAATTGGCTGCCTTTGCCTAATGGTAAAACATAATCTGCCTGGAGTAAATTTCTGTTTTGAGTTTGATTGTTTATCGTTTTGTCAAATAAAACTGCGCTTGTATTGGTAGCAGTATCAGTAACTAAAGCATTATTTTTATCATCATTGGTAGAGAACGAACCGTCAATAGTCAATTTGTGACCGTCTTTTTTGAAGTTTTTAGTGAAATTGGTTGCAAACTCTACGTTTTCACTTTTACTGTCTTCTTCGTTGATACGCGTTCGAGTATAGTCGTAAATCGCATCAGCGTTATAATATTTTTGGAAAACATTATCCGTGTTGTCACCATTGTTTTTTCTGTAATTAAGCGTGTTGGTCCAAGAAGTAGATTTGTCCAAATACAATTCTATACCAAAATTCCCATTATAGCCTTTGCTTTGTCTCTCGTTTTCTCTATTTTCATCTACGTAATTTCGAATCGAATTATCTGGATTTAAATAGTCCGTATTTGTTGTCATGTTTCCAGGGTTGCTTCTGTAATTGTAACCCTGATTAGTGAAAAGATTAAAATTCTTTGATTTATAATTTAAAGTACCGCTTAGACCATAATTTTCAGGATAACCGGTAGAGGCAATAAAAGTACCATTTAATCCAAGATTTTTTCCTTTTTTCAAAATGATGTTCAATAAACCACCCCCGCCTTCAGCGTCATATCTCGCGGAAGGATTGGTTATAACTTCTACTTTTTCGATTGCATCGGCAGGAATTAAGCGTAATGCTTCGGCTATATTTATGGCATTTGATGGTTTTCCATCAATAAGCACTTTTACATTTTCGTTTCCGCGAAGACTTACATTTCCTTCTACATCTACCGATACCGAAGGGATATTGTCAAGAACATCACTTACAGTTCCTCCTTTGACCATTAGATCACTACCGACATTATATATTTTTTTATCTAGTTTTATTTCGACAGTAGTTTTCTCAGAACGAATAACAACTTCATTCAATTGCGCCGCATCTTCATCTAAAGCAGTTGTGCCTAAATTACTATTTCCCTGAATGTTTTTTTGCTTGATTTCAGATAATTTGAAAGAGATGAATTCTATTTTTATATCATATACACCAGGAACCACATCGATGTCGTATTCTCCTTTTGCATTTGTAATTCCACCGGCAAGTGCTTTTGGATTTTGAGTATTTATGAGGGTAACTGTAGCATATTCTAATGGTTGCTTGCTAATTTTTTCAATCACTTTACCACTGACTTTTACTTTTTTTACCGGATTGGGTTGCTGGGCAAAAAGTATCAGGCTTGTAAAAAGAAGTACAAGCGCTAATAGGGGTTTTAATTTTTTGGGCATTTTTGTAGTTTTAGTTTTTCTTTTTAGATTGCATAAAACTGTTTTGGTTTAATTTGTAAATCATAAAAAATTGTTAATTTAATTACAGAAAATTAACCACATTATCCAGATCTCTTCCTACTATCGCTTTGTTTTCCCGGATAACAATAGGTCTTTCAATCAGAATGGGATAGGTCACCATGGCCTGAATAATTTCGTCATTATTCATTGCTTTATTTTTGAAATTTTCAATCCAGATTTTCTCTTTTTGGCGCACTAAAGCCAGCGGCTCAAAATTTAGTTTTTGGATAAGACTTTTTAATTCGTCAAATGTGGGAACAGTATCCAGATAATTAATGATTTCGATCTCTTTTTCGGATTCTTTTAGTAAAGCCAGGCAGTTTCTTGATTTTCCGCAACGCGGATTGTGGTATATTTGTATCATCTATTTTTTTTAGGTAATTTAGAATCGAACTCTTACAATAAGAGTGACAAAAGTATAATTTGTTATTCTAATTTTAGTAATTTATAAAAACAAAAATCTATGTTTATAGAGCAGGGGATAAAGTCTGAGAATAAGTTTTGGAAGTACATTGTAGGCTCATTGATAATTATTTTGGCTTCCTTTTTAGGTCAGGTATTTTTACTGGGAGCTTTGCTTTATGAAACCTTGGTAAACGGAAAGCCATATCCGACAAACAATACTGATGTTATGCGTTTTTTTGAGCCTAATTTGACCTTGTTTCTGATATTGATTTCGTTTGTTTTTGCAATGTTTGGGATTTACTTTGTTGTCAAATATTTACACAATCAAACGCTACTTTCTATTACAACATCCAGAAAGAAAATGGATTGGAACAGGGTGTTTTTTTCGTTTTCTGTCTGGTCAGTTTTTATGATCATTTCAACAGTATTGTTTTATTTTTCAAATCCCGAGGATTTTGTAATCAATTTTAAACCTGTTCCATTCGCAATTTTGGTGCTTATCGGAACGGTATTAATTCCAATTCAAACCAGTACCGAGGAATATATTTTTCGTGGTTATTTGATGCAGGGTTTTGCCAATCTTGCTAAGAATAAATGGTTTCCGTTACTGATGACTTCTATTGTTTTTGGCGCTATGCACATTTCAAACCCCGAAGTCGCTAAAATTGGGAATGTTGTTTTTGTGTATTATATAGGTACCGGATTATTATTGGGAATAATGACTTTGATGGATGAGGGAATGGAATTGGCATTGGGCTTTCATGCCGCCAATAACTTAGTTAGCGCTTTATTGATTACTTCTGATTGGTCCGCGTTTCAGACCCATTCTATTTTTAAAGATATTTCGGATCCTTCCGCTGGTTTAGATGTTATATTACCTGTCGTTATCATTTACCCAATACTTTTATTTATCTTTAGTAAAAAATACAAATGGACAGACTGGAAAGCGAAATTAACAGGAAAAATTGAGGAGCCGGTAGCTTTTAATAATTTAAAATAAAATACATTATTATGGATGCAATTACTTACAAAAATGTACACAATCATTTTAAACTGAATGGATTTCATTTGAATCGCAAAGATTTATGCAGGGTAGCGTACAGTTTTATAAAGGAAGGTGAAGAGTTTGAAAAATCTGTTGGGGATTTTATACTCGATTGGTTTGATAAGAAGAGCTATGTCGAGTTAAACACATCAGGAACTACTGGCAAATCAAAGATTATTCAAATGGACAAACAGGCCATGGTGAATTCGGCTTTGGCTACAGGTGATTTTTTTGATTTACGTCCGGGAGATAAAGCGTTACATTGTTTGCCGACTAAATATATTGCTGGAAAAATGATGTTTGTCAGAGGCTTTATTTTGGGTCTTGATATGGATTTTGTAGCACCAAGTGCACATCCGATGCTGCAAAATGATACGAAATATGATTTTGTTGCGATGGTGCCTTTGCAAGCGCAGAATTCGTTGAAGGAATTAAAAAACGTAAAAAAAATGATTGTTGGCGGTGCTAAAATGAGCAAATCACTAGAAAACAGTCTTTCTAAATTGAGTACCAAAGGATATGAAACGTATGGTATGACAGAAACCATTACTCATATTGCAGCCAAGAAAATAGGAGGGAAAACATTCTCTGTTTTACCGAATATAAAAATTTCGCAGGACGATAGAAATTGTCTGGTGATTGATGCACCAAAAATTTCCGAAGAAAAAATAGTAACCAATGATTTAGTTGAATTGGTAAATGACAAAGAATTTGTTTTCTTAGGGCGTATTGATAATGTTGTAAATAGTGGAGGAATTAAGCTTATTCCGGAGCAAATTGAGGAAAAACTGTCTAACAAGATTCACTCAAGATTTTTTGTGACAGGAATTGAGGATGCTATTTTGGGTGAAAAATTAGCGCTGATTATTGAAGGTGAAAAACAACCGTTGGACGAAACTATCTTTGAGGGTTTAGATAAATACGAGAAGCCTAAAGAAGTGTTTTATGTTTCAAAATTTATTGAAACAGAAAATGGAAAAATAAAAAGGAAAGAAATTCTGGAGAATATTCAGAGTATTATTTATTAGGTATAAAAAAGCATCCCGTTTTTCTTGAAAACGAGATGCTTTTTTAGTTTTTATTATTGTTGCATTTTAAAATAGTAATCTGCAGAATGTTTACCACTTCCATAAAACAAGAAAAAGACGCAGATACCAAGGGTGGCAATTGCTAACAATAAGTTTTGAGATTGCATTTCTCCCATAAAATTTACCGTAACAGCTCCTAACAATATCGGTAATTGCGCTATTATGGCCCATCTGGTAAGCAAACCAAATGCAATCATTATCCCGCCAACCATATGTGCCGGTGCGATATAATGTATAAGAAACATTCCGCCACCAATTTTGTCAATAGGTGATATTAAATCATGTAAATATTGGATGTTTGTTATAAAAGAAATTCCTTTCATAAACAAAAAGACACCAAGCGCTATGCGTACCAAATCAAGTGATAAATAAGTATGTGCATTTGCCCACTTATTTAAATTTTTTACGTTGCTCATAATACTAAAGGTTTAAAAATTATACACTAAGATACTAATTTTTAGTGATATATAAAGTATTCTGTAAAAAAACAAAATGTAGGCTTTTTTTGCTTTAAATATAGCAGAGGCAATCTTGGATCGGGCAATTCGCTCCGCAATTCGATTTGGAATCAGGCGAATTGATGCGTGAAAAAATAAAAAGAACTAAAAAAATAGCTGCTTTTAACCACAGAAAAATCATAAAAAAATGGAGCATTTTGTACTGGAATCAGTGGCGCACTTATAAACTGAATTCGGTGGTCAGTTGATTTTGATACAAGATAGTTAATGGTGACGATTTTTACAATTAGGAGAGTAGGAACAACTTTGGTAACTTTAGTCTGCCTGAATCTAAATTTTTTAGATAGTAATTTTCTTTTACATTAATATAGTTGATAAAAGCAACTAATTTGTATATTTGCCATACTATTATAAATTTTGAACAATATGGAAAATATAACATCGGAAATTAGGGCCTTTAACAGGTTTTACACATCACACTTAGACATCTTAAATCAACGTTATCTTGATAGCAGTTATACTTTAACGGAAGTCCGTATTATGTATGAAATCAATGGCGCACAGGGTATAACAGCTCAAGAAATCAGTGAAATCCTAACTCTTGATAAAGGCTATTTAAGCAGGATATTGAAACGTTTGCTAAAAGAGGGGATAATTGAAAAGATATCGTCTAGTGAAGATAAGCGTGCTTTTAATATTGTACTTACCGTTTTGGGAATTGAACTAATAAAAACTTTAAATGATATTTCGGATCATCAGACAGCATTAAGAATCGAAAAGCTGAAGCCCTCCGAAAAAGAGCAACTGGTTGATTCGATGTATACAGTAAAGAAGTTATTGGCTGGAGACGCAAATACACCAACAGCAGAAGATATTACTTATCGTTATGATGTTAAACCTGGAGATATTGGTTATATAATTTATCTTCATGGTCTAATTTATGGTAACGAATCCATCTTTTCAAATGAGTTTGAAGCGTATGTCATAAAGACTTTCTATCAATTTCTCGAACATTGCTCAATGGACAAAGAGCGCCTTTGGATGGCTGAATATAATAACCGTATCATCGGCTGTATTGCTATTGTACATCAAACAGAGGAAGAAGCACAGCTGAGATGGTTTTTATTAGATCCTGCTTTCAGAGGATTGGGAATTGGTAAAAAACTTTTAAACGATGCTTTAAATTTCTGTTATGATCAACAATTCAAAAGTGTATTTCTACTTACCACAAGCATGCAGGAACGGGCCCTTGAGATGTATAAACGAGCTGGGTTTAAGTTAACAAAATCAACAGAAGTAAACCAATGGGGTGCCATATTCCGTGACGAACGTTATGATCTTAAACTTTAATTACTATTATTTAACGACTTCTTTCTGATGCCAAATACTAACTATTTTGAGCCTTACGCTATACATTGGAAAAAACGAGGCCGTCTCACAACTTGAGACGGTTTTTTTATGCTTTTTTGTTGCGTGTTTGTTTCGCTCTAAACGAATACCAGGAATCGACTTGAATCTTAAGAAATAGGATTTTACTTTATTTACTTTTGACAAAAAAAGTGGTTTTTGCTAAAAGTGTTGTCCGAAATCTACTATTCAAGTTGTATATTTCAAACTTAGATTTAAGCTATTAGGACCTCCTGAAGTAGATTTTTGCTCGACAGACGCGACAGAACCTTAGAAGGACGACTACTTTTAAATAATCTTTAAAATTAGATATAAGAACAGCCTAATTTATAATACAATACTTAAATTTCAATTTTTTATAAAGTATCTGGTCTATTTTGTTTTAGAGCTTACTGAAATTGCTGATTTTGCATCGTTAAGAGTCCAATTCATTTCCGGATCATTTTCTTTTATTCGGTCTTCAAGTGAAGGAATTATTTCCATATCTGGAAATATGCCACGACCTTCTGGTGCTGTTTTGAAGTGAGGAGCAATAAACATTAATCCAATGCGAATTTTCAGATCTGTATTTGGCAATTTTATACGAGGCATAAATCCAGCGATAGTCCCATTATATGCGCCTCCAGTTTCTTCACCTACAAAAAAGGCTCTTTTAGAACCTTTTAGATTGGAAGAGATGATACTTGAGGCTGAAAAACTACCACCATTGATAAGAACATAAACTTTTCCTTTGAAAGTATTTCGGCTCACTTTGCGAGGTTTCGTTTGTGTCGCGTAATAATTTTTTCCGTCTTTATTTTCATGAACAGTCAGTGCTAAATAGGAGTACATTAAAGGAGAAAGTATAGTTTTTAAAACTTTAACGCCAAAAGAACCACCGTGAAAATAGGCTCCTTTAAATAAACTGGACTTTGAAACTACTTCAGATTTGTCTAAAAAAACAAAAGTGGAGTCTGCCAAATAGGAGTATAAATCGGCAACTTCATTTAATCTGCCTCCGCCATTATCTCTCAAATCAAGGATAAGTGTTTGGGATTGATATGCTGCAATTTTACTAAAGCTTTCTTTGTAAAAAGTTTTAGAATCTCCAATTTTGAAACTTCTGATTTTCATCACGGCAACACTACTGTCTTTTTCTAAAAAATGGAGGTTTCTATTGTACTTTTTTTCAATGGAATAGTAGCCATTAATTCTTTTCTTTCTACGATGTGCTTTCGCTTTTGTTTTATCAACAGCAACTCGTTTTTTTTGAATTTTTTTTAGATGCTTTCCAGTGGAATCTTCTGCTTTTCTTCTGATGGTAATTGTTCTTGTACTATCCTTAAATTTGAAATCAAATTGTAAACTATCCTTGATTCCGTTTTCATTTGTGAAAAATGAAGAAAATCGCTTGCCTGAAAAATGAGTTTTGAACGTAGTATTATAACCATCAGAGCTATATAATTTATTGTATTCCTGAATTAAATTAAGTGGCTTTGTCCCATTTACAGCAACAACCTCGGTGCCAATATTGATAGTTTTGTCATAAGACTTGTTTTTTACAACATATAATTTTTCATCAATAAGTTCAAAATCAAATTGTGAAAAAGGGCCTGTTCCTCTTTTAAGAAGTGCTTTGGTCTGCTTTTTTGTCATTAATTTGACAGGAGCATAAACCGTTATATGACCTTGGCGGACAGCAGCTACCACAGGACTTATTTTTTTGTAAAACTCAAAACGAGTCATCGGTTTTGTAATGGTGGATTTTAGACTGTCAAACTTATAATCTAAATGATTCTTACTAATATACCAGTAGAGATTGGGATGCAAATCACGCAATTTTTTATAAGTAAAATCAGCATCTGATTTTAACTTATCTTCAGCTATTAAATCATTCAGGTGCTTGTTGTTTTTTTTTACCGAAGCACATTGAACAAAGAGTAGTAATGTAAACAGGACTAATACTATTTTTTTCATGATTATTTAACTGCTTGTATTTGCCACGAAGGCTTTTGGAAAGCGGTCAGTCACCAGTGGCCTGTAGGGATCACTGGGCTGATTACTGTAAATTACATGCTATAGCTAAAATCTAAACCTGAATAACTCCTAAATTAAATTTCTTTTCAATAGGGGAGTGGTTCGCGGCTTCAATTCCAAGAGAAATCCAGGTTCTGGTATCTAAAGGATCAATTATTGCATCAGTCCATAATCTGGAAGCTGCGTAATAGGGCGAAACCTGCTCATCATATCGTGCTTTTATTTTATCAAATAATTCTTTTTCTTTAGCTTCATCTACTACTTCTCCTTTTGCTTTAAGTGAAGAAGCTTCAATTTGGGCCAATACTTTTGCCGCTTGTGTACCTCCCATTACAGCTAATTCAGCACTTGGCCACGCAAATATTAATCGGGGGTCGTATGCTTTTCCACACATTGCATAATTTCCGGCACCATATGAGTTTCCTACAATAACCGTAAATTTTGGGACAACTGAATTACTGACGGCATTCACCATTTTAGCACCATCTTTTATAATGCCACCATGCTCTGATTTAGATCCAACCATAAAACCAGTAACATCCTGTACAAATACCAAAGGGATTTTTTTCTGGTTGCAATTAGCAATGAAACGGGTAGCTTTATCAGCGCTGTCCGAGTAGATTACACCTCCAAATTGCATTTCACCATTCTTTGTTTTTACCACTTTTCGTTGATTAGCAACAATTCCCACTGCCCAACCATCAATTCGTGCATATCCGGTGATAATAGTTTGACCATAACCGTCTTTGTACGGTTCAAACTCCGAATTGTCAACTAAGCGACTGATGATTTCCATCATATCGTACTGTTCATTTCGAGCTTTTGGCAAAATACCATAAATATCATTTTCGTCTAAAGCAGGTTTCGTCGCTTTGATTCGGCTGTAACCGGCTTTGTCAAAATCGCCTATTTTGTCAACTATATTTTTTATTTTGTCTAAAGCATCTTTGTCATCTTTAGCTTTATAATCAGTAACACCTGAAATTTCACAATGTGTTGTAGCTCCTCCTAATGTTTCATTATCAATGCTTTCGCCAATGGCAGCTTTCACTAAATAACTTCCTGCCAGGAAAATACTTCCTGTTTTTTCGACAATCAAAGCTTCATCGCTCATAATTGGCAGATAGGCACCACCGGCAACACAACTTCCCATTACGGCAGCAATTTGCGTAATTCCCATACTGCTCATTTGAGCATTATTTCTAAAAATTCGACCAAAATGTTCTTTATCAGGAAAAATTTCGTCTTGCAATGGCAGATAAACCCCCGCACTGTCCACTAAATAAATAATTGGCAAACGATTTTCCATTGCAATTTCCTGTGCACGTAAGTTTTTCTTAGCGGTAATAGGAAACCAGGCGCCTGCTTTTACAGTTGCATCATTGGCCACAACAATACATTGCTTTCCTTTGATGTACCCTATTTTAACAACAACGCCACCAGAAGGACAACCGCCGTGTTCGGCATACATTCCTTCACCAACAAATGCTCCAATCTCAATACTTTTTGCTTTAGGGTCAAGTAAATAATCAATACGTTCCCGTGCGGTCATTTTGCCTTCACCGTGTAGTTTTTCGATACGTTTCTCACCACCCCCTAATTTTACTTTGGTCAGTTTTTGCTTTAAATTAGAAAGTAAAAGTTTATTGTGGTCTTCGTTTTTATTGAAATTCAAATCCATGATGAAATAATGTTAAAAAATAGTTTGCGCTAAAATACAAAATCCAACGAAATAAATTTTATTATTTTTATTGGTTTAGAAAGGAAATCGAATGTATATTTGGTATTAAAACAAAAAAACAGAAGCTAACCCCTGTTTTTTTATGAATTTAATAAAAAAGTGATTGTTTATTTTTTAGAATCATTTACGAGTCTTTTCAAAATGGCCCATTGTTTTAGTGCATCACGAGCTTCGACAGCGGGATAGCCCAACATTGTTTTACCTGCAGGAATATCTCCTGTAACACCTGATCCGGCACCGATAATTGCACCATCGCCAATTGTTGTGTGGTCCTTTATGGAAGCGCTTCCACCTATAATGACACCGTTTCCTAACGTTACAGAACCGGCCAGTCCACTATTTCCAGCCATAATGCAAAAACGACCTAGTTTACTGTTATGCCCAATTTGGACTAAATTATCGATTTTACAGCCATCGCCTAAAACCGTAGAACTGAATTTTCCGCGGTCAACACAGGTGTTGGCACCAATTTCAACATTATTACCTATAATAACATTTCCAATTTGTGGAATTTTTACCAAACCTCTTTCGGGATCAGGTCGAAAACCAAAGCCATCGGCTCCAATTGTAGCGTTGGGATGTATAATACAATCATTTCCGATATGACAACGTTCTCTAATTACTGTTCCGGACCAGATCACAGTGTTTTTTCCCAGCGTGCATTCATCCAGAATAGTAACATTTGGATAGATGGTTGAATTATCGCCCAGCACAACTTTAGGTCCTATATAACAGCCCGCTCCAATTCTAACACCATTGCAAATAATTACTGTCGGATCGATAACTGCAGTTGGGTGAATATCAATAGCAAATATTGGGGTTGGAGGTGCAAAAAGAGCTAAAACTTGCGACATGGCTAAATCAGCATTTTTCACTTTAATGAAAGCTCTGTTTTCTCCCGGTTCTATTGAAATATCTTCATTTACAACGGCTACACAAGCTTTGGATGTTGCCCATAATTTTTCGTATTTTTTGTTTCCAATAAAAGAAATTTCGGATTCATTTGCAGCTTCAAGTTGTTCAGGTGCAGTGATATTTTGGATCGTATTGCCGACAATAACTCCTTTTAAAATTTCATTTATTTCTTGGATGGAATAGGATTTCATGAAGTATATATTGGATTTGGGTTTGTTATTGTCATCAAATAAAACAAATTGGTGTTATAATTCCTAATATTTCGAGATTCTTTAACACGAATATAAACACTATTTGTCTGTAATGGAAGTGGTGATTTTAATTGCGATTGCCAGATGCGAATAGTTTTACTATATATTTGCTTTGTTTGTTCGTACACGTAAAATTAAATTTACAAAGCTAACAGGACTTGCTTATCAGCTATTAAATACTATCCAAAATGAAACTTTTAAACAGATTTTTGTTTTTGTCCGCAGTGCTGTTTTTTTGTAATTGCCTGCGTGCACAAACAAATAATAGTACGATTGAAAATGCATTATTAATTGCAGAGCGTAATAAAAGTAAGTTAGATAATACCGAACAATTGTTGGTGGTGTATAATTATCAGCCAGAAAGTTATAGTGCTTTTTTTGTAGCCTTAGAGAAAAAGGAGAAAAAGTGGGTGGTAAAATATGATCCGGTAGCAGTTGGAATAGGAAAGAACGGTTTTGCAATGCCACTTAATAAACAGGAAGGTGACGGCAAGTCTCCAACTGGAATCTTTCGTTTGGGAAAACTGTACACGTATGAGAAACAAGTGCATACACTACTGGAAAACCAGGTTACAACTAAGGAGGATAAATGGATTGATGATCCAAATTCAGATGATTATAATACATATGTACGAGGTCCTACCACTGCAAAATCGTATGAGAACTTATTGTTAAATACAGGTGCTTACAAGTATTGTATGGTTATAGAATACAATACAAACCCAATTATAAAAGGAAAAGGGAGTGCTATCTTTTTCCATTTGAAAGGAAAAGCTCCTTATTTTACAGCTGGATGTGTTGCTATAGATGAGGAAAATATGAAGTTGATTGTAAACTGGTTAAATCCCAAACTGAACCCCACTATTATTATGGGTAATTTCAGTGTTTTAAACAGTGGTTTATAACTGTTTTCCATTTTATAAAAGAGAAAGTTTAAAAAGCCGAATGAAAGTGCTGCCTATTTACTGAAATAATAAAAAAAATCCGCTCCAACATTTCGATAGGAAAGCGGAGCGAATTTTTTTAATTTATTTTTTTTACTTACAAGAAGTGAAACACTGAAGTCTGAATACAATAGACTATTGCTCTTCTTTCTGCCCCATCATCATCAGATAGGCTTTTAGAAACTCATCAATCTCTCCATTCATAACACCATCAACATTACTCGTTTCGTATCCGGTGCGAACATCTTTGACTAATTTATAGGGTTGCATGACATAATTCCGGATTTGTGAGCCCCATTCTATTTTCATTTTTCCAGCTTCAATATCAGCGCGTTGTGCCTGTTTCTTTTTTAACTCAATCTCGTATAATTGAGATCGTAACATTTGCATTGCACGCTGTCTGTTGTCTTGTTGGGACCGCGTTTCTGAACATTGTATTTGAATTCCGGTTGGTTTGTGAAACAATTGTACTTTGGTCTCTACCTTATTTACATTTTGTCCTCCGGCACCACTGGATCGTGAAGTTGTAATTTCAATATCAGCAGGATTAATATCAATTTCGATACTATCATCTACAAGCGGATAAACATAAACGGAAGCAAATGAAGTATGACGCTTGGCATTACTGTCAAAAGGTGAAATTCGGACCAGTCTGTGTACGCCGTTTTCTCCTTTTAAGTAGCCAAACGAATAATCGCCTTCAAATTCGAGTGTTACGGTTTTTATGCCGGCAGACTCTCCTTTTTGGAAATTCAGTTCTTTAATTTTATAACCGTATTTTTCTCCCCACATCATATACATACGCATCAGCATTTCGGCCCAGTCACAACTTTCAGTTCCTCCTGCTCCAGCTGTTATTTGTACAACAGCACTCAAAGTATCGCCTTCGTCCGAAAGCATGTTTTTGAATTCGATTGCTTCAATATGAGCTTGGGTCACGGTATATTGATGGTCTAACTCTTCAGCTGTAAGTTCTCCTTCTTTATAAAAATCATAGGCCAGTTGCAACTCATCAGTCATTTCGACAGCTTTGTTGTAATCTTCAATCCACTTTTTCTTATTTCTAAGATTCTTTACAATTAATTCAGCTTCTTTTGGATTATTCCAAAAGTCTGGCGCAAAAGTTTTTTCTTCTTCGTTTGAAATTTCAATTAGTTTGGCATCAACGTCAAAGATACCTCCTCAACGCACCAAGGCGCTCTACAATACCTTTAATTTGTTCGGTAGTTGTCATAAATTATATTAATTAAATAGGTCTATATTCAAATATTTGTAAAAAATGCCGTTATATTCTTCATTTAATTTAGTTTTAGCTGAACTAGCTTGAATTAACAAACGGTATTATGTAATTTTGTGGCACAAAAATAAGATATAGTTTTTAGAATATGGAAATAAATTTAGTTAGCGATACGATAACCAAACCTTCTCGCGAAATGTTAGTGCATATGTTGAATGCTAAAGTAGGTGATGACGTTTACAAACAAGACCCGACTGTTATTGAACTTGAAGCTAAAGTTGCCGAAATGTTTGGCATGGAAGCGGGGCTTTTTTTTCCATCAGGAACTATGGCAAATCAAACCGCAATAAAATTGCATACACAGCCAGGGGAGCAGTTAATTGCTGATAAATATGCACATGTGTATCATTATGAAGGCGGAGGAGTTTCTTTTAACAGCGGTGTTTCCTGTTGCCTGTTAGATGGGAATCGTGGAATGATAACTGCTGAGCAGGTAGTAGGAGCGATTAACGATCCCGAGTTTTATCATAGTCCGCTAACGAGTTTGGTTTGTGTTGAAAACACAACCAATAAAGGCGGTGGAGCCTGTTATGAATTGGAAGATTTACAAAGAATAAAACAGGTTTGCGATGCCAATAATTTGAAATTTCATATGGATGGTGCCCGTATCTGGAATGCATTGGTAGCTAAAAGGCAAGATCCAAAAGCATTTGGGAAATTATTCGACACTATTTCGGTTTGTTTGTCTAAAGGTTTAGGAGCACCGATTGGGTCGGTTTTACTGGCTGATAAAGCTACGATTCACCGCGCATTGCGAATCCGAAAAATATTGGGTGGAGGTATGCGTCAGGTAGGGTATTTGGCCGCAGCCGGAATTTATGCTTTAGATAATAATATTGAACGGCTTGCTGAAGATCATAGAAGAGCTAAAGAAATTGGTGAGGTGTTAAAAAAAGTAAGTTGGGTAGCTTCGGTAGAACCGGTTGAAACTAATATCCTGATTTTTTCATTGGTTCCAAATTGCATTGAAAAGAATTTAATTGAATTATTGAAGCAAAAAAATATTTCAATCAGTTCTATGGGAAATGGAAAATTGAGAATCGTAACGCATCTTGATTATCGGGAAGTTATGCATACGTATGTTCTGGAAACACTACAGAAATTAGTGTAGTAGTTGGAATGATTTTATTTCCTGTTTAAGGTTTAGAGTTTTTAGCATTGTCAAGAACTTTAAACCTTAAACAGGAATTTTTTTTATTTAAAAAGAGTATCCATTCCAGGAATCATTGGCATGTCCATTTTTGCAACAGCATCAAGTTCAGCTTCATTTGTTTTAGTAGCTTTTTCTATAGCTTTATTTAGTACTAAAATCATATAATCTTCTAATTGCTCTTTGTCTTCTAATAAAGAATCGTCAATTGTGATTGATTTTATTTTTCTATTAGCTGTTAAAGTAACTTTCAATAAACCATCAGTACTTTGTTCGTCTATAAGAACAGTGTCTAAACGTTTTTTAGTGTCTTCTATTTTTTGTTGGGTTTCTTTTAGTTTACCCATCATTCCCATTAAATCCATGTTGATAAATTTTAATTATTGAACTACGAAATTACTACATTCGAACTAATAAGCAATGTTAAATTAGATGAAAAATTGAATCGTTTTAAAATGTGTTTATGCTATTTTTGCAACTTCATATAAATAAAAAAGCGCAAACAATGCCTGAAAATATACAACCACCAGTTGCCAAAATAATACCTGAAAAATTAGAAAAGTTTGGCAACGAAAGAATCGATAATTATTTTTGGTTGAACAATAGGGAAAATCCGGAGGTTATTGATTACCTGAATAAAGAGAATGAGTACTATCATGAAATGACTGCTCATACCAAAGATTTTCAAAAAGAATTGTTTGAAGAAATGAAAGGCAGAATCAAGGAAGATGATGAATCTGTTCCCTATTTATATAATGGATATTATTACATAACCCGTTTTGAAACCGGAAAAGATTATCCTATTTATTCCCGAAAAAAGGAAAGCCTTACAGCAAAAGAAGAAATTATGTTCGACTGTAATGAGCTGGCTAAAGGTCAGGCCTATTTTCAGTTAGGTGGTTTGAGTATTAGTCCGGATAATAAATTAGCCGTTTTTAGCACAGATACTGTTGGAAGGAGAATATATACCATTCAGGTTAAAAGTTTGGAAACCAACTTGATTTTAGAAGACAAGATAGAAAAAGTTACGGGAACTGCTGTTTGGGCAAATGATAATAAGACCGTTTTTTATTCTTCACAAGACGAAGTTACATTGCGATCTGATAAAATTTTTAAACATAAATTAGGTTCAAAACAAGCGGATGATATTTTAGTTTATTTTGAAAAAGATGATACATACAATGTCGAAATCGCAAAATCCAAATCTAGAAAATACCTTGCAATTGAGTCTGGAAGCACACTGACAACAGAATACAGAATTCTAAATGCAGATACTCCAGATGGCAAATTTGAAATTTTTCAAAAACGAATCAGAGGTGTAGAGTATAGCATAAATCATTATAAAGATAGTTTTTATATCTTAACCAATAAAGACAAGGCTGAGAATTTCAAATTGATGAAAACGTTGGAAACAGCAACATCACATGAAAATTGGACAGAAGTTATTGGCCACAGAGAAGATGTTTTATTGGAAGATATCGAGATTTTCGCAAATTATTTGGTGGTTGAAGAACGCTCTAATGGTTTGAACAAAATCAGAATTATGCCTTGGAGCGGAGAAGGGGAATATTATTTGCCTTTTGAAAGCGAAACGTATACTGCTTATACAACGACCAATGTAGATTTTGAAACAGAAATTTTACGTTACGGATACCAATCACTGGCAACACCCTCTTCGGTTATTGATTTTAACATGAGAACCAAGGAAAAAGAAGTCAAAAAAGAGCAGCAGGTTCTTGGCGGTAAATTCGACAAAAACAATTATAAAGAAGAACGGGTTTGGGCAATTGCCAAAGATGGCACTAAAATTCCAATTTCGATGGTGTATAGAAAAGAGCTTAAAAAAGACGGCAGCAATCCTTTATTGCAGTATGCTTATGGTTCTTATGGGCATTCGATGGATGCCACTTTCTCTTCGACACGATTAACATTATTAGATAGAGGATTTATTTTTGCCATAGCGCATATTCGAGGCGGTGAAGATTTAGGAAGACAGTGGTATGAAGACGGAAAATTATTAAAAAAGAAAAATACATTCACTGATTTTATCGATTGTTCTAAATTTCTGATCGATCAAAAATACACTTCGCCGGAACATTTATATGCTGAAGGCGGATCTGCCGGGGGATTGTTAATGGGAGTTGTGGTGAATTTAGCACCTGAATTGTATCATGGAATAATAGCACAAGTACCTTTTGTAGATGTAATTACTACCATGCTTGATGATAGTATACCCCTTACAACTGGAGAATACGATGAATGGGGGAATCCAAATAAAAAGAAATATTACCAATACATGTTGTCCTATTCTCCTTACGATAATATAAAAAAACAAAATTACCCTAATATGTATGTTTCTACGGGGCTTCACGATTCACAAGTACAATATTGGGAGCCAGCGAAGTGGGTTGCAAAATTGCGAACAATTAAAACAGATAAAAATGTCTTATACCTTGATACTAACATGGATGCAGGTCACGGAGGTGCGTCTGGAAGGTTTGAAGCTATAAAGGAATTAGCAAAAGAATTTAGTTTTTTATTAGATTTAGAGAAAATTAAAAAGTAATTAGAATTTTTTTGTTAAATTTGCAACGTTCGTGGCTAAATTAAAAATGGCCTGCGACTAACTATTTTTTTATGAAAGAAGAAATAAACGCTTATAATAATGTTTTAGAATTGATAGGTAACACTCCACTTATTAAGCTAAATAAAGTCACCGAAGAGTTAGAAGGTAATTTCTACGCAAAGGTAGAAGCTTTTAATCCAGGACATTCTTCTAAAGATAGAATAGCATTATACATAATCGAAGAAGCTGAGAAAAGGGGGATTTTGTCTCCTGGTGATACCATTATTGAAACTACATCGGGGAATACTGGTTTTAGTTTAGCGATGGTAAGTATCATAAAAGGCTACAATTGTATTCTTGCTGTTAGTTCTAAGTCATCTAAAGATAAAATAGACATGTTACGTAGTTTGGGTGCAAAAGTTTATGTTTGTCCCGCACATGTCTCCGCTGACGACGAGCGTTCTTATTATAATGTAGCCAAACGTTTGCACGAAGAAACGAAAGGCTCGGTTTATATAAATCAATATTTCAATCAATTGAATATAGATGCACATTATAAATCTACAGGTCCTGAAATTTGGAAACAAACAAATGGTAAAATCACGCACCTTATCGCTTGTAGCGGTACAGGAGGAACCATTTCCGGGACAGCAAAATATTTAAAAGAACAAAATCCTAATATTAGAATTCTTGGAGTTGACGCTTTTGGTTCGGTATTAAAAAAATACCATGAGACAAGAGAATTCGATAATGATGAAATTTATCCTTATAGAATAGAAGGTTTAGGTAAAAATCTAATCCCATCTGCGACTGATTTTGACCTTATCGATAAGTTCATGAAAGTTACTGATGAAGAAAGTGCGCATGCTGCCAGAGAAATTACCAGAAAAGAAGGTTTATTTGTAGGGTATACCTCCGGAGCAGTAATGCAGGCAATAAAGCAATATGCTGACGAAGGTGAGTTTAACAAAAATAGTAATGTAATTGCCATTTTTCCAGATCACGGTTCTCGTTATATGAGTAAAGTGTTTAGTGATGACTGGATGAACGAACAAGGTTTCTTTGATAGTATCAACGAAGAAGAAGCTCAAAAAATTGAATTTATAAAGTAGAGTATTCTGCTATTAGCTATAAAAAGACTCCGGAGAAATCTGGAGTTTTTTGTTTTTGATACGGACAGTCTGTAATTTCGACCAAATAAAAATACTGAACTAAAAGCTTCAAGCCTATCAGATTGCTATTTCATATGAAAGATGGAGTACTTTAAAAATAAAAAAACTCCGGAAAATTATCCGAAGTTTTTGTGAATTATGCAATCTTAAAATTGTAATCGGACAGTTATTCTTCCATCGTATGATATACGTTCATCACGTCATCATCTTCTTCCAATTTTTCAATTAGTTTTTCTATATCAGCCATTTCGGCTTCAGATAGTTTTTTAGTTATTTGCGGGATTCTTTCAAATCCAGAAGAAAGAATTTCCAAACCTCTGTTTTCCAATTCTTTTTGAATCGTTCCAAAACTTCCAAACGGCGCATAGATTAAAATACCGTCTTCGTCTTCAAAAACTTCTTCTGCACCAAAATCGATTAATTCTAATTCTAACTCTTCCGGGTCAATTCCGTTTGCCGGAATTCTAAAGTTGCAGGTATGGTCAAACATAAATTCAACCGAGCCTTGTGTGCCCATTGTACCATTACATTTGTTAAAATAGCTTCTCACATTAGCAACGGTTCTGTTGTTATTATCAGTAGCGGTTTCAACAAGAATTGCAATACCGTGCGGCGCATATCCTTCAAATAAAACCTCTTTATAGTTAGCTGTGTCTTTATCTGTCGCTTTTTTAATAGCTCGTTCTACATTCTCTTTCGGCATATTAACTGCCTTGGAATTCTGAATAACAGCTCTTAATCTTGAGTTGGCATCAGGATTAGGTCCGCCTTCTTTAACTGCCATTACAATATCTTTACCAATTCTGGTAAATGCTTTGGCCATTGCTGACCAACGTTTCATTTTTCTTCCTTTTCTGAACTCAAACGCTCTTCCCATTGCTAGTTTATTATTTTGAACTGCAAAAATACAGTTATTAGTTATTTTACCAAAATCAAATTAAATTCTTTTAACGAATTAAGAATAAATTGATACCCTTATTTCATTTTAAAGCATTAAAATCTTCAATTATTGTAATTGCCTCATTCAAATAGTGATTCGTTTTTAAAGCATTCAGTTGAAATTGGTTGTTGGTTTTTTCGGAAGGATGAATGGCGAGAAGGAATTTATTTAAATTAGAATTATAGACATTCAAATCAATACTTCCAGAATCAAAAGAATTAATATCTTCCCATAAATCAGTAACTTTATTTTGTTCCTCAAAAACCATGTCTAACGTCAGTGGTATTGCTTTTTTCGGTTGGTTTACTAAATCTTCAATTCTTTTATTAATTGATTTAATGGCATTAAAATAGTCATTGTTTACAATTCTCAGCCTACTGTTTTCTACTACTTTTTCAATTAAATTACTTTTTGCATAAGTCGTAAATTTAAAGAAAGTAGTGATGCTGTCATTTTTGAAAGCTGTAGGAAAGTCATTCTCTTTCGGGAATATTGTTTCATAGATTTCTGGCAGGGCTATATTTGGAAAAACGCCCAGGCTTTGGTGGCTTTTTCCTGTTATTCTATAAAATTTATTGACTGTTACTTTTACGAAGTTCTCCGTGTCATTTTCTGCTAATGGAACGATGGTTTGCATTGTTGCCTTACCTAAAGTAGTACTGCCAATCAATAACGCACGATGGTAATCCTGAAGGACTGATGCGAAAAACTCACTTGCCGATGCCGAGTTGCCATTTATTAAAATTACAATCGGATCTTTATAAATCATTCCTTTGTAAGGGTCTTCAATTGTTGCTTGTACTTTTTTATTATCAATTACTACGGATATTGGGCCGTTATCAATGAACATCCCAGCTAATTTTATCGCTTCTTCCATCGATCCGCCACCATTGTCAACTAAATCAATAACTAATCCTTCGATCTTATCTTTTTGTAATTTGATTATTTCTTTTGCAACATCCTGAGCACAGCCTTTTCCTCCATTTCCTTCAAAATCAGAATAAAAGCTTGGGATTTTTATATATCCTATTTTGATCTCTTTCTCAACAATAAAACTGTAAACAGTATTTTCTTCGTCTTTTATGACTTGCTTTTCGACCAGGACTTCAAAGCTTTTTCCGGAATTGCGACGCAATGTTAAGACGATGTTTTTGTTGGCTTCTGAGAGAATCATATTTGAAATTGACTCCAGTGAAGTACAAGAAACTAATAAGGTTTCCTTAAGATTTGAAATCGAAATAATCTGATCTCCTTTTTTAATTTTTCCGGTAAGGAATGCGGGACCGTTTGGATCCAGTTCAGCTACAATAATTTCACTTTTTTCATTTAAGCTTACATTCAGTCCTAATGATAAATGCTCTTTTGATAACGAAGCTACAAAACTGGACTTAGAATCATCACTAAAATAAGCGGTGTGTGGGTCAAAGTAACTGCAAAAGTGATTGTAAAGACTTTCCTGTAAACCAGATTCATTTTGTAAAATGCTATTTATTCTGCACAGTTCATTTTGAATAATGGTGCTTTTAGAATGTAGTGCTAATGTATTAAAATTAGTTTTAATGGAATCCAGATTTTTGCTTACCTGAACAATAGCATCCAGAATTTCATAACGAATTTTTTTTCGCCAAACTTTTTCAGCTTGATTGTCCTGTAAATAGATTGGAAATGCTTTTTTATAAAACCGAATCGTGTCTTTCAGATGGTAGTCGATGGTTTCTTTGTCAATTTTTTCTAAAATAGCCTTATTTCGTAAAATATCTTTTTTGTAAACAGAAGAAATGGCGGTTAGGAAAGTACAGTCTCTATCCTTGATAAAATTGTCAATATTCAAACGGTATTTTTGCGATAAAATATCATATTCTGATTTCAGAAAAACATTTCTCGAAGGATCAAGCTCATCAATAAAGCGATCAAAAACAAAAACCGATAAACTGTCGTCTACCGGTTTTGGATTAATATGTTCGCGCTGAATTAACGCATTTATTTTAGAAAGTATTTCACAAGTTTTGGCATCATTTTGACCAAATAGTGAAAATGTAGTCAAGAATAATACGAGTGAAATTTTCTTCATTTATTTTTATTTCTTGTAAAAAGGTAATTTTACTACTTTGGCAGGAACATCATTTTTACGGATTCTAATGAATATGTCTTTGTCTAAGGCGCTGTTTTCAGTTGTAACGTAGCCTAAGCCGATTCCTTTATTCATTGAAGGGGACATTGTTCCTGAGGTTACAATTCCTATTGAATTCCCTGACGCATCCACGATTTCATAATCATGTCTTGGGACAGCACGTTCCTGCATTTCAAAAGCCACTAATTTTTTAGAAACTCCCGCTTCTTTTTGTTTTTTCAGATTTTCTGAATTGGTGAATTCTTTTGTGAATTTAGTAATCCATCCCAAGCCAGCTTCAAGTGGAGAAGTGGTGTCGTTAATGTCATTTCCGTACAAACAGAAACCCATTTCCAATCGTAAGGTATCACGAGCGGCAAGACCAATTGGTTTAATTCCAAAAGGAGCACCGGCTTCAAAAACGGCATTCCAAATTTGTTCTACTTCTGAATTTTTGCAATAGATCTCGAATCCTCCGGAACCAGTGTAACCTGTAGCTGAAATAATTACGTTGTCAATTCCTGCAAAATCACCTACTTCAAAATGGTAATACGGAATAGCCGATAAATCAATAGCCGACAAAGATTGCATGGCTTCAACAGCTTTTGGACCTTGAATTGCCAGTAGGGAATAGTCATCAGATAAATTTTTCATTACCACACCCAGATCATTATGTGCAGAAATCCAATCCCAGTCTTTATCGATATTCGAAGCATTCACTACTAATAAATACTGTTCTTCTTTCATTTTGTAAACGATCAAATCATCTACAATTCCCCCGTCATTGTTAGGTAAACAAGAATACTGTGCCCTTCCGATGGTCAAAGTAGACGCGTCATTAGAGGTTACTTTTTGTATCAAAGCCAACGCATTTGGTCCGGTTAATAAGAATTCACCCATGTGAGAAACATCAAAAACACCTACGGCATTTCGAACCGTTTCATGTTCTGCATTCACCCCTTCATATAGAATAGGCATATTGTATCCGGCAAACGGAAGCATTTTAGCTCCCAAACTCTCGTGTATGTGCGTAAGCGCAGTATTTTTCATTGTTATTTTGTAAAGGATTTGAAGTGGCTAATTTATTGATTTTATTTCGGGTGGCAAAGATGTGGAGCGCAAAGTTTAAAGTTTCAAACGTTTTCGGAATAACGTGCCGATCAATTTCAAAAAAATAATTATCAGGATTTAATCCGGTGAAGTTATGAAGCTATTTCCTGCTATTCATTACGATCTTTTCCTTTTTAATGTTTAATTTTACAATGATTTTATAGGAGATCTGTAACTTGCGAGAGCAAAAAAACGAGCGTCATGAAAAAAAGTAAATTTGTTACTATAGTACTGTTTTTTGTATCCATTTTTTATGGTCAAAACGGAGCTGTTGTTGGTAAATGGAAAACCATTGATGATGAAACGGGTAACGCTAAATCTATTGTTGAAATCTATGAGGAATCTGGAAAAATTTATGGGAAAGTGATTGAGATTTTGGAAGAAGAGCACAAAAATAAAGTTTGCAGCAATTGTACAGGCGAGGATAAAAACAAACCTATTCTTGGAATGATAGTAATAAAAGGATTAAGAAAAGACGGAAACGAATATAAAAGAGGTAAAATTTTGGATCCTAAAAACGGAAAACTTTATAAATGTTATATTGCCTTAGAATCAAAAGATAAACTTAAAGTGCGTGGTTTTATTGGAATTTCATTGTTTGGACGAACACAATATTGGTACAGAGTGGAAAATTAATGTTTTTGAATAAAATGAACCTGAGACCTGTCCAATACTAATAAAGCTAAAAATATATAAATGCATTTCGTCGAAGTAATTTTACCCCTTTCTCTTGCTAAAACATTTACTTACAGTGTTTCTGAAGCTGAATATCATTATATCAGAAAAGGAATGCGCGTAGCGGTACCTTTTGGTAAAAGTAAAATTTATACTGCACTGGTTATTGAGATACATCAAAATAAACCCACTTTGTACGAGGCCAAGGAAATTCACCAAATTCTGGATGAAAATCCGATTGTTACTGAAATCCAAATCGCACATTGGCAATGGATTGCTTCGTATTATATGTGTGCTATTGGTGATGTATATCGTGGTGCTATGCCAAGCGCGCTTTTGCTGGAAAGTGAAACTGTAATTTCTCAAAAAGAAGATTTGTTTGTGGATGAAAGTCAGCTTTCAGATGATGAATATTTGGTTTACCAAGCCTTGCAACAGCAAAGTTCACTTAAAGTTCAGGACATTATCTCAATTTTAAATAAGAAAAATATCTTTCCCGTTATTCAAAAATTGATTGATAAAAAGATACTGGTACTTCAAGAAGAAATTTCAGAAAATTACAAGCCGAAATTAGTTCGTTATGTGTCTCTGCATTCCAAATATGATTCGAATGAAGGTTTAGGTGGGTTATTGGAAACTTTGAAAAGTGCGAACAAACAAAAGGAGGTAGTCCTGAGTTATTTTCAATTGATCGCTACCGAAAAGAAACCCATAACCGTCAAAAAACTGGTCGAAGCTGCTAATTCTTCTGCTGCAATTATAAAGGCATTAATCGAAAAAGGAGTATTCGAAGATTATTTTCTTCAGGAAGATCGCGTCAATTTCAATGGAAAAATAAGAGAAGACCAACTTCAATTAAGTCAGGCGCAACAATCTGCTTTTGAGGAAATTAAAGTCAGTTTTACGCAAAAAGAAGTCTGCTTGCTGCATGGGGTGACTTCAAGTGGAAAAACCGAAATTTATATTAAACTCATTGAAGAGTATCTGGAAACGGGAAGGCAAGTATTGTATTTATTGCCCGAAATTGCTTTGACAACTCAATTAGTAGGAAGATTGCGAACTTATTTTGGAAATAAAGTAGCTGTTTTTCATTCGAAATATAGCAATAATGAACGGATAGAGGTTTGGAATCAGGTTTTGGCAAATTCTGAGAAAGCGCAGGTGCTGATAGGAGCGAGGTCGGCTTTGTTCTTGCCCTTTCAAAATCTGGGATTCATAATTGTAGATGAGGAACACGAACAGACTTTCAAACAAGTAGATCCGGCACCGCGGTATCATGCGCGTGATGCAGCAATTGTTTTGGCCAATTCGCATAAAGCAAAAGTTTTGTTAGGTTCGGCAACACCCAGTATAGAGACTTATTTTAATGCACAATCAGAAAAATATGGTTTAGTTGAAATCTCGAAACGATTTGGAAACGTAATGATGCCAAATATTGAATTGGTGGATTTGAAAGATAAATATTTTCGCAAAAAAATGACGGGACATTTCAGTGATGTTTTAATTACTGAAATTAATACGGCATTATCATTAGGGGAGCAAGTGATTTTGTTTCAAAACAGAAGGGGGTATTCTCCTATAGTGGAATGTATTACTTGTGGTCATGTACCACAATGCCAGCAATGTGATGTGAGTTTGACGTATCACAAACATAAAAACCAGTTGCGGTGTCATTACTGTGGGTACACTATGGCAAAACCTACGCATTGTCATACCTGTTTCAGTGTTGATTTGACTACAAAAGGCTTTGGGACAGAACAGATTGAACAGGAGTTGATTTCTATTTTTCCAAATTCAAAAATGGGAAGAATGGATCAGGATACTACACGTGGTAAATTCGGTTTTGAGAAAATTATCGATAGTTTCAAGAATAGAGAAATTGATATTTTAGTTGGAACGCAAATGCTTGCCAAAGGATTGGATTTTGACAATGTAAGTTTAGTAGGAATTATGAATGCGGATAATATGTTGTATCATCCTGATTTTAGAGCATTTGAGAGAAGTTTTCAAATGATGACTCAGGTAGCAGGTCGCGCCGGACGTTCTGAGAAGCAGGGAAAAGTAATTATTCAAACCTATAATCCCAATCACAATACGATACAGCAGGTAACAAACAATGATTATCAGGCAATGTATAAGGAGCAGTTGTACGACAGGCAGATTTATAAATATCCGCCCTATTTCAGAATCATAAAACTGACGCTAAAACAACGCGATTTTGATAAACTAAAGGAAGGGTCAATGTGGTTGTATCAAGTAATGAGTCAAAATCTAGAGATGCCGGTATTGGGTCCTGAGGAGCCAGGTATAAATAGGATCAGGAATGAATACATACGAACGATTATAATCAAAATTCCACAAAACGTGTCAATAGTAAGCACAAAAAAAACTATTCAAAAAATGTTGAATAGTTTTGAGGCGGTTGCTCAATACAGAGCTATAAAAGTTGCGCTAAACGTCGATTTTTATTAAAAGTAATTTTTTATGCAAATGATAGGGCTTTTACTAGGTCTTCTTTTTTATTTCTACTCAATGGTATTTTTGTAATTCCAATTTCGGCAAACTTGCTGTTGAAACGCTCTACTTTGTCGATATTTATGATGTATGACTTGTGAACTCTTATGAATTTTTCTTTAGATAAATCATTTTCGAAAGATTTCATAGTGGAAAGTACCAAGTTACTATCTTCTTCAGTTACGACTCTTACGTAATCCCCAAAAGCTTCAATCCATTTTATCTTAGCAGTGAAAACTTTTAATTTTTTCAGATTACTCTTAATGAAAATGTGTTCGCCTTCTTCTTCTTTATTTTCTTTTTTAAGTGAATATAAATCAAGTGCTCTTCTTACTGATGCATTAAAACGATCTATAGCAATAGGTTTTTGCAGATAGTCGGTAGCATCATAATCAAATGCTTTCATAGCATACTCCGCTTTAGAAGTAATGAAGATTATTTGTGGTTTTATTTTTAAACCATCTAAAAAATCAAAACCACTTATCACGGGCATCTCAATATCTAGAAATATTAAATCTACGTTATGTACAGACATACAACTTCTAGCTTCAATTGCATTAGAAAAATCTCCAATTAAATGCAAATTTGGATGATTATTCACTAACTTTGCGATGATCATCCTCTGAATGGAACTGTCATCAACTACTACACAATTAAGTTTCATAATTTTTGAATTTTAAGATTTGGAATAGTAAATTTAACAACATTTTATTAAAAAAACTAATCTTTATCGATTTTTTTTACCATACAACGAATAAAGTAAAATTATCATTGTTTATTTAAAATAATTGACTACTTTTGCAGCCAAATTAACAAATAAATAAAATATTTATGAATCATTATGAAACTGTTTTCATTTTAAATCCCGTTTTATCTGAAGTTCAGGTAAAGGAAACAGTAAGCAAATTTGAAGATTTTCTTACTACTAGAGGAGCAGAGATGGTATCGAAAGAAGACTGGGGCCTTAAAAAAATGGCTTACGAAATTCAAAACAAAAAAAGTGGTTTTTACCATTTGTTCGAATTTAAAGTAGCAGGAGAAGTTCTTATTGCTTTTGAAACTGAATTTAGACGTGACGAAAGAGTAATGCGTTTCTTAACTGTAAGTTTAGATAAACACGCTATTTCTTGGGCTGAAAGAAGAAGAACTAAATTAAAATCTACAAAAGCTTAATTATCATGGCAACATTACAACAATCGGCTTCAGGAAAAAAAGACGGGGATATCAGATATCTTACGCCTTTGAACATAGAAACAAACAAAACTAAAAAGTACTGTCGTTTCAAAAAATCAGGTATCAAATATATTGATTATAAAGATGCTGATTTCTTATTGAAATTTGTAAACGAACAAGGAAAAATTCTTCCTCGTCGTTTAACAGGAACTTCATTGAAATACCAAAGAAAAGTGTCTGTTGCTGTAAAAAGAGCACGTCACTTAGCATTAATGCCATATGTGGCTGATTTACTAAAATAATAAAGAAGCGAAATTATGGAACTTATACTTAAAAAAGACGTACAAAATTTAGGCTTTAAAGATGATGTTGTATCTGTGAAAAATGGTTACGGTCGTAACTTTTTAATCCCACAAGGACATGCACATTTGGCAACTTCTTCTGCAAAGAAAGTGTTAGCTGAAAACCTAAAACAAAGAGCTCATAAAGAAGAAAAAGTAGTAAACGATGCTAAAGCATTGGCTGAAACTTTAAAAGCTATTGAAATTAAAATTTTCGCAAAAGCAGGTGGTGAAAAATTATTCGGTTCAATCACGAATATTGATATCGCTGACGCATTAGCAAAAGGTGGTCAAGTAATTGACAGAAAATTTATCACTAGTGGAATCGTTAAACGTACAGGAAAATATGCTGCTAGCGTTAGATTACACAGAGATGTAATAATCGAATTGCCTTACGAAATCGTTGCTGAAAAATAACATTCGGTTAACATTTTGTTAATAAAATATTAAAATCACTCTTAGGAGTGATTTTTTTTTGGCTAATTTTGTCGAAAATAACTAATCTTCAGATAAATGAAAAAAATTATTACTTTATTGTTTTTCGTATGTGGCCTTCATGTAGCTTTAGGCCAGACTACAACGTCCAGCATTAAAGGAATTGTGAAAAGCACCAGCGCAGAATTGCTCCCGGGAGCAACAGTTCTTGCTATTCATACTCCTACAGGATCTAAATATTCTGGATTGTCAAATGCCGATGGAAGATTCAGTATGTTGAATATGAGAATTGGAGGTCCCTATAAAATTGTGGTAACTTTTATTGGATTTCAAACAGAAGAATTTAATGATGTTTACCTTGATTTAGGTAAAGTGTTTAGTTTAGATGTTGTTTTGAAAGATGAAAGTCAAAAGTTAGAAGAAGTAAAAGTTGTTGGGGCGAAAAATAAAGTTTTTCAAAGTGGAAGAACTGGTGCAGAGACAACAATAGGTAGAAGAGAATTATCAGCATTACCTTCTATTTCGAGATCAGCAGATGATTTTACACGTTTAGAGCCAACCGCTAGTGGAGGTTCTTTTGGTGGTAGAAACGATCAGTATAATAATTATTCGCTAAATGGTGCGATTTTCAATAATCCTTTCGGATTAGATGCCGCAACTCCAGGTGGGCAAACTGGTTCACAACCAATATCATTGGATGCAATTGACCAGATTCAGGTAGCGACAGCTCCATATGATGTTACATTGTCTGGTTTTACAGGAGCTTCTGTAAATGCAGTTACAAAATCAGGTACAAATGAGTTTCATGGAACCGCCTATGCTTTCTACAGAAATCAGGATATGACGGGTAATAAAATAAAAGGAGAAAAAATATTTGTACCGTCATTAGAGCAAACACAAGCTGGTTTTAGTATTGGTGGACCAATTATTAAAAATAAATTATTCTTCTTCACCAATTTTGAAATTGATGAAAGAAGCGATTTAGGATCAAATTTTATTGCTAATAATGGCGATGGTGTAGCAGGTGTAAACGAGTCCAGGGTTTTGGAAACGGATTTGGTGAATGTTTCGAATGCTTTATCTTTATTAGGCTATAACACTGGCGCTTATCAAGGATTCTCTCATAATTCAAATTCTAGAAAAGGGATTATAAAATTAGATTGGAATATTGATGACAATAATAAATTAGCGATTATATATAATTTTTTGGATGCTTCCAAAGATAAGCCGGCGCACCCGTCAGCTTTGGGATTTAGAGGTCCTAACGCTTCTACGCTGCAATTTCAAAATTCTGGATATCAAATCAATAATAAATTGAGTTCTTTCCTGGTGGAGTTGAATTCTAAGATTAATGAAAAAGTATCTAATAAGTTACAGGCTGGTTATACTCATTTTGATGATTTTAGAAATCCATTTTCTTCGCCAGCTCCAGTAATCAATATTCAGGATGGTGCGGGGTCAAATTATATTATTGCCGGTCACGAGCCATTTTCTATAAACAATACTTTAGATCAAAAGGTTTTTCAAATTACCGATAATTTAAATTATACTGTAGGTAATCATTCATTTACCTTTGGTGTTTCATTTGAAAAATTCCAGTTTGAGAATTCATTTAATTTAGCGGGTTATGATAATTTTGGAAATCCGAATGGTTACGCAGGAACTTTCTTTACCCCTTATTCAGATGTTAACGCTTTTTTAGCTGATGCTGCTAAGCCTTTTGCAACAAGTATAATAGCACAGAATCTATTATATGCGCAAAATCAGTTTGCTGCCAAAAATTCTTTTGGTGTAGGGGAGGATAATGGATGGAAATTATCTGAATTAAATGTTGGTCAAGTTGCATTTTATGCTCAGGATGACTGGAGTGTAAATGATAATTTTAAATTGTCATTTGGTTTGAGAGCTGATAAGCCGTTATATTTTAATACATCGGAATTGATTCAGAAGTATATTGATACAGAAAACGGGGCGACAAGAAATAACGCTACACAGTATTATGATCCGGAAACAGGAAATCAAGTTCCTTTGATATCAACAAAATTGCCTAGTGATAAATTACTATGGTCTCCAAGACTTGGATTTAACTGGGATGTAAATGGAAACAAAACAACACAACTTCGTGGAGGGACTGGGATTTTTACAGGAAGAATTCCTTTTGTTTGGTTAGGAAATCAAGTAAGTGGTGCTGATGATTCTTTTTTCCAAATTATGGATCCGGACTATAAATGGCCACAAGTTTGGAGAACAAGTTTAGGTGTTGATCATAAATTGGAAAGCAACTATATTGTGACGATTGACATGTCTTACAACAAAGATATTAATGGAGTTCATGTTCAAAACTGGGGCTTAAGAACACCATCAGGGACTTTGGCAGGTGTTGATAATAGAGTAATCTATGAGAATGCTACCGATAAGCAAAGCAACAATGCTTATGTAATGACAAATTCTGATAAAGGAAGCGCGTTTAATTCTTCGGTTAAAGTGCAAAAGAATTTTGACAATGGATTGTTTGCCAGTTTAGCGTACAACTATTTAAAATCTAAAGATGTAAATTCAATTGAGGCAGAAATAACCGGTGATGCTTTCGCTTTTAACCCTGCTTTAGGTAATGTGAATAATGCCGTTTTATCCAATTCTAAATATGGGGATACACACCGTTTTATTGGTGTAGGTTCCAAAAAATGGAAATATGGTAATGACAAATGGGCTACCACTGTATCTACTTTCTTTGAATATGCTCAAGGAGGCCGTTTTAATTATATCTATGGGGGAGACATCAATAATGATGGTTCAGGAACAAATGATTTAATTTATATACCAACTACCGCAGAAATCAATGCTATGGTTTTTTCTGGTGCAGGACAAGGCGCAGCATTTGATGCATTTATAGGTCAGGATGATTATCTTAATGAAAGAAGAGGTCAGTATGCAGAGCGTTACGGAGCTTTATCTCCATGGAGAGGAAAGTGGGATATTAAAGTAATGCAAGATTACAACTTTAAAGTTTCTTCTGCTTCTGAGAAGACCAATACAATTCAGTTTAGCATTGATGTGTTAAACTTAGGAAACTTAATTAATTCTGATTGGGGATTAGTTCAGGTACCTACAAGTGTACAGCCAATTGGAGTTTCTGTAAATCAAACTACAAAAATACCGACGTATACTTTTAATGGAACTCAAACTAAAACGTTCAACTATGATGCAAGTTTATTGTCAAGATGGCAAGCACAGTTTGGTATTAGATATATTTTCTAAAAAAGATAAAAAATAGATTAAATTTGCCCTCTCATTCGAGAGGGCTTTTTTAGTAACTATCGAATCCAAATGAGAATAAAATGTCAAAGTTAAAATCAAAATAATAATGAAATACTCAAGATTAACAAAAGAACAATTTGAAGAGTTAACACCTGAATTTACTAATTTTTTAGCTACACAAGCAATAGATAAAGCGGAATGGGATAAGATTAAAACTGAAAAACCTGAAGTAGCAGAGCAGGAACTGGATGTTTTTTCTGATTTGATTTGGGAAGGAGTGCTGGAAAAAGCGGTGTATTTAGAACATTTTTCTAAAAATCACATTTTCCTTTTTCATTGTTTTGATACTTATGTTCAATCGATTGTTTTGAAATCATTGGTTCCAGAAACTGATTTCCTGACCAAGGAAGGATTGCAATGGCTTAGCGATAACATGTTTACCGAAACGATTGAAATGAAAATTGGAAAAAAAGAGTTTACCGATCCTCGTAACACTTCAATTTTTGCATTAATACAACAAGGTTCTTTTTTAAGTGATGGGCTTTTATACAAGCAAATAAATTCAATTATAGAGTCGTAATTGTATTGCAGTTTCTTTTAAATTGGTTATTTTAGTACACTTTTTCAAAAACTAAAATAGCCAATTTTTATTTTCTATGGATATTCAAAATACAATTCAAACTTTAAGAGAGGAATTAAATCAACACAATTACAATTACTATGTGTTGGATAAACCAGTAATTTCTGATTATGAATTTGATTTGAAATTAAAACAACTTCAAGATTTAGAAGATAAATATCCTGAATATTTTGATGAAAATTCTCCGACGCAACGCGTAGGAGGTACGATTACAAAAAACTTCCAAACTGTAGCGCACCAACATAGAATGTATTCTCTTGATAATTCCTATTCCAAAGAAGAATTAATAGAATGGGAAAAACGCATTCAAAAAGTTTTAGGTAATGTGCCATTAGAATATACCTGTGAATTAAAATATGATGGTGCATCAATCAGTATTACCTACGAAAACGGAAAATTAAAACGGGCAGTAACTCGTGGTGATGGTTTTCAAGGGGATGATGTGACTAATAATATCAAAACCATAAAATCAATTCCGTTACAGTTAAAGGGACATTTCCCCGATAAATTTGAAGTGCGTGGTGAGATTATTTTACCTTTTGCCGGTTTCGAAAAAATGAATCAGGATTTAATAGAAATAGGTGAATTACCCTACTCAAATCCTAGAAATACAGCTTCAGGAAGTTTGAAATTACAAGACAGTGCCGAAGTTGCAAAAAGACCACTAGATTGCTTGTTGTATTTTCTAATTGGAAACAATCTGCCTTTCAAATCTCAATTTGAGGGATTAGAAACAGCTAGACAATGGGGCTTCAAAGCGCCAAAAGAAGCAAAATTAGCTCATAATTTGGAAGAGGTTTTTCAATACATAGAGTATTGGGATGCGCACAGGCATAAGCTTCCTTATGAAACAGATGGTGTGGTGGTAAAAGTAAATTCTTTTCACTATCAGGATGAGTTAGGTTTTACAGCGAAGTCTCCACGTTGGGCAATTGCGTATAAGTTTAAATCAGAACAAGTTTCCACGAAATTAAACTCTATTTCCTATCAGGTAGGAAGAACGGGTGCAATTACCCCGGTGGCAAATTTAGAGCCAGTGCAGTTGGCAGGTACCATTGTCAAGCGTGCTTCTTTACACAATGCTGACCAGATTGAGAAATTGGATATTCGCGTAGGAGACACTGTTTTTGTGGAAAAAGGGGGCGAGATAATCCCTAAGATTATTGCTGTTGATTTGAACAAACGTCCGGAAAATACGCAGCCTACAGAATACATCACACATTGTCCGGAATGCAATACTGAGTTAGTGCGAAGTGAAGGCGAAGCAAATCACTATTGCCCTAATTTTTATGGTTGCCCTCCACAGATTATAGGGAGAATTCAGCATTATATTTCTCGAAAAGCTATGGATATTGAAGGTCTTGGTGGAGAAACTGTAGCCTTACTTTTCAATAACGGATTAGTTCATAATTATGCAGATTTATATGAATTGACCGTGGAACAGATTCTTCCTTTGGAAAGAATGGCTAAGAAATCTGCTGAAAATTTGGTAAAAGGTGTAGAGGCTTCAAAAAACATTCCTTTTGAGCGTGTTTTGTTTGCTATTGGAATTCGATTTGTCGGTGAAACGGTAGCTAAGAAATTGGCGAAACATTATAAAAATATTGATGCATTGCGTCAGGCCACATTGATGGATTTGATTTTGGTGGATGAAATAGGAGAACGAATTGCGCAAAGCGTGATTGATTTTTTCAAAAATCAGGAAAATAGCACTATAATCGAAAGATTGAAAAAGTATGGTGTGCAATTTGAGGTGGTTGAAAAAATAAATCCAAATGCTACAAATAAACTTTCTGGAAAAACTTTTGTAGTTTCAGGTGTTTTTGAGAAATTTTCCAGAGACGATTTAAAAAAATCGATTGAAGATAATGGAGGGAAAGTTGGAAGTTCCATTTCTGCCAAAACGGATTATGTTGTTGCAGGAGACAATATGGGACCGGCAAAACTTGAAAAAGCCAATACGCTAAAGATTCCGATAATTTCTGAAGATGATTTTATGGAATTGTTGAATGATAATTAAAGAGGATAAATGGTAATTTTAAAAAATAAAAAGACTCTTGAAAATCTAATTACAGGTTTTTATTTTGCACTTGCGTTGCTAGAAGTTACCGCTGAGTTATTTAGATATAAACCGTTACTTTTTCTGTTAAAGCCACTTCTCACGGTATTGATAATGATTTTGTATTGGAACATTTCAAACCAAAGGAATAAGTTGTTTTTTGTAACAATATTTTTTTCATTAATCACGAGTGTCTTTTTTATTCCAAATACGGAAAAGATGCTTTTTTTAGGACTGATAGTGCTTTTGATACATCGATTACTGATGATTTATTATATAGTTAAATTGGCAAAACTTAAGGATTACATTCCTTTGCTGATTGCAATAGTTCCTTTTCTGTTTGTTTTCTTTTATTTATTATCCATTACGGAGGGACTAACATCAAAAAGTTATGGTATTCTAATACTTCAAAACATATTAATTTCCATTCTTGGCGGTATCTCTCTATCTGATTATGTGATGAATGACAGCAAAAAAAATCCATGGTTGTTAATCTTTGGATTGTTTTCAGTGATGCAATATTTTATAGTTTTTATTGAAAAATACTATCTTTCTAATTTAGCACCAACTGTTTTTAGACCGCTGGCAATGCTATTAAACATAACAGTGTATTATGCTTTTTATCGATTTGTCATCGATGTTGAAAATTCAAATTTGATTTCAAATACCCAAAAAATTAAACAATAATTGATGTCCCTATGGATGAATTCTGTTTATTATTATCCAAATAAAAATCAATTCTTCCCAAATTAATTCCGTAACAACCTACTTGGTTTACCAAAACTTCTTTGCCAATAAGATTTTTTGAAACGGTTGGTTTATCCAGAAAGGTATGTGTATGACCGCCTATTATCAAGTCAATATCCTGGGTCAGTTCAGCCAGTTTTAAATCGCAAATTTTAGTAGGATCATCTTTGTATTTATACCCCAAATGAGACAAACAAATCACTAAATCACAGTTTTGTTCTTTTTTCAAAATCCGAACCATATCCTGCGTCTTCTCGATAGGGTTATTATAAACAGTCTCTATGTACATTGCTTTGTCTACTAGTCCGTCAAGCTCAATTCCAAGACCAAAAACACCAACTTTGATTCCGTTTTTATTAAATATTTTGTACGGTTTTACAAAACCATCCAACACCGTATTTTTAAAATCATAGTTTGCTGATAAGAATTCAAACTTGGCGTGGGGCATTTGTGCATGCAAGCCTGCTACACCATTATCGAAATCATGATTGCCTATCGTTGAAGCATCATATTGCATCATGCTCATCAATTTAAATTCTAATTCTCCGCCATAATAGTTAAAATAGGGTGTGCCCTGAAAAATATCACCGGCATCAAGCAACAGTACATTCGGATTTTCTTTTCTGATTGATTGTATAAGTGCCGCTCTTCTTACAACACCGCCCATATTAGCATTTCTGGGATGGTCAGCAGGAAAAGGATCAATATAGCTGTGCACATCATTGGTATGCAGAATCGTCAAGTGTTTTGTCTGCGCTGTTGTAAAGCTGGTTAAAGGCAATCCTAAACTCAATAGCGCTGTACTCGCAGCGGTTTTCTCTATAAAATCTCTTCTTTTCATTTTTATTTTTTTTGAGCATGCGGGCTAGGCTACACATTCTGGGCACTGTTTTATTTTTTAACGAGTATGGGCTGAATATCTTTTTTATTCAACAGTAATTCGGATATCATTTACAACAGCAATTGTATCCACCTCTTTAAAGTAATCAATTAAAATATTTCGTAATTTGTAATCTAAAACGTACTTCTGAATGCCTTTTTTAAAGAAATTCATATTGTCACCACCATTGGATAAATAATCATTAGTGCCCACGTAATAAACTTTTTCTTTTTCAATTGGTTTTCCTTGAACTAAGATCTTCCTGGCTGCATTGTTTTTGTCAATTGTGAAGGTTATTCCTGATAAAGGATGTGGTTTTTTTTCAGCGATAAAATAAGCAACTAATTCAAAAATTTGTTCTCCCTTTAAAGCAATTACAACCATGCTATTTTCAAACGGCATAATTTCAAAAGCGTTTCTGCTCGTAACATTTCCTTTTGGAAGAATAGAACGAATACCACCATGATTCAGTAAGCAGATATCGATATTCTTTTTTTCTCTGACATTAAAAACTAAATTTCCTTGTCTCAAAGTAATATCCGCTAACAGATTACCAATAGTAGTCTGCCACTTGCCGGAACTTTTATCTAAAGTGACCGGACAATAGGCCAGAACGCTATCTAAATCTTTATTAATGTGTTCGCGATATGGTTTAATAAAGTTTTCAATTTCAGGAAGTTGGTTTTCCTTTTCTGTAATTGGTATTCTTTTACCCTCTATCTTCGTAATGTAATAATTTTGTGTACTACAGGAAGTAATAAAAATAAATGTTAAGAATATAACAAAAAGTTTTAAAACATCGTTATACTTTTTTAGATTTACCATTTTAAATGCGACTTAATTAATTAATTTTGTAATCAAGTAAAAGTAATATGTTTTTAAATTACATAAAGGATTTTTCTGTAAAAAAAATATTAAAAAACAGCTTGCATAATGTTAAAAGCAGTTCGCTTTCAACTTCGATACAAACTGTTGGCTTACTGGTAGATGCTAGTTCTTTTTCGAAAAGAGAGGCTTTGATTAAGGCGTTAATAGCAAACGGAATTTCGGAAAGTAATATTAAAGTTATTGTTTATAAAGACAAATTTAAAAAAAGTGATACACATAGTTATCCTGCTTTTGAAGCAAAGCATCTCAATTGGAAAGGAGAGATTTCAGATCCGCAGGTTACTGATTTTGTTAACGAAAAGTTTGATTTGCTGATTAGTTATTATGATGTTGAAAAAGCAATTTTAATGGTTGTTACCCACAATTCAAAAGCACAATTTAAAGCTGGATTTTCAGCAATAGACAAAAGATTAAATCACTTGATTATTAATACCAATTGTGAAAATTATGAAGTTTTCACGCACGAATTATTTAGATATTTAAAAATTTTAAACAAATTATAATCCAATATGCAATCATTAATAGGAACAGGTGTTGCCCTTGTGACGCCATTTAACGAGGATTTTTCAATTGATATCGAAGCATTAATCAGAATTGTGAATTTCTCGATCGATAATGGAATTGAGTATCTTGTAGTACTTGGTACGACTGCTGAAAATGCAACATTGTCTCAAGACGAAAAAGAAGTAGTTATCAAGACGGTAATAGACACTAATAATGGAAGATTGCCATTGGTATTAGGTGTTGGAGGGAATAATACAATGAAAGTTGTAGAAGAGCTTAAAACAAGAGATTTGTCTCAGTTTGCTGCAATACTTTCCGTTTCTCCCTATTATAATAAACCAACTCAGGAAGGAATTTACCAACACTTTAAAGCTGTTGCTGAAGCTTCGCCGATTCCTGTAATTTTATATAATGTTCCTGGAAGGACGGCAAGCAATATGCTGCCATCAACTGTTTTGCGTTTAGCTGCTGATTTTGAAAATGTGGTTGCCATCAAGGAGGCGGCTGGAGATATTGTTCAGGCGATGCAGATATTGAAGAACAAACCAAAGGATTTTCTTGTAATTTCTGGTGATGATATGATTGCTTTGCCGATGGTTTTGGCAGGTGGCTCTGGTGTTATATCAGTAATTGGACAAGGTTTTCCAAAAGAATTTTCTGAAATGATCCGATTGGGTTTAAATAAAAAAGTGGAGGAAGCGTTCAAATCACAATACCTTTTATCAGATTGTATCGATATGATTTTTGAGCAAGGAAATCCTGCGGGGATCAAACAAGTGTTTCTATCATTGGGAATCGCTGAAAATACAGTTCGTTTGCCATTGGTAAAAGTAGATGAATCATTGGCTGGAAGAATTGGAAAATTTGTTGAAAAAATGAATAAACAAGCATAAAAAGCAGTGTCTTTTTTTATGCAAAAATATATTTTGTAGTAGCTAAATTAATAACTAAATTTGCCACCGAAACTTCGGTATGATTTTCTGTTGACTAAACACAATACAGGAATTGTAAAAAAAGTAAAAAAATGAAAAAAATAATATCTCTATTGCTTCTTGTTACCCTTTTTTATTCTTGTAACGAATATCAAAAAGCATTGAAAACCGAAGATGTTGCTGTAAAATTTGACATAGCTACTAAATTGTATGATAGCGGTAACTATTCAAAAGCGATTCGTCTTTTTGAACAAATTGCTCCGGCATACAGAGGTAAACCTCAGGCGGAAAAATTGTTTTACATGTTTGCACAATCGTATTACAAAACCAAACAGTATTATTTAGCGGGATATCAATTTGAAAGTTTTGTTTCGGGTTATCCAAAAAGCGAAAAAATACAGGAAGCAGCTTATCTGGGGGCAAAAAGTTATTCTATGTTATCACCGGTGTACAGTCTTGATCAGGCAGATACAGTGAAAGCGATAGATAAATTACAAACATTTATTGACAATTATCCTAACTCTGAATATTTAACGGAGGCAAATGCAACTGTAAAAGTGCTAAGTGAAAAAATAGAGAAAAAGGTATATGAAAATGCAAAAGGATATAATACTATTTCAGATTATAAATCGGCAATAGTAGCTTTTGATAACTTTATAGCTGATTACCCGGGAACAACATTCAAAGAAAGTGCTTTGTTTTACAAATTTGATTCTGCTTATCAACTAGCAATCAATAGTGTTCCTGCAAAAATGGAAGAGCGATTAAATGTTGCATTAGTGTCACACTCAAATTTAATTAAATTTGATGCTAATACACAATACAAAAAGAAAGCTGATGAAATGTTAGCCAGAATTGAAAAAGATTTACAAAAATTTACTAAATAAATAAAGTCATGGATTTAAAAAAGACGAATGCTCCGGTAAATACAATAACATACAACAAGAATGTTATTGAAGAACCTACTGGGAACGTGTATGAAGCGATAACCATTATGGCTAAAAGAGCAAACCAAATCAATTCTGAAATCAAAAAAGAATTGACTGAGAAATTGGAAGAATTTGCTACATATAATGACAGTCTTGAAGAAGTTTTTGAAAACAAAGAACAAATTGAGGTTTCAAAATTTTACGAAAAATTGCCTAAGCCTCATGCTTTAGCAGTACAAGAATGGTTAGATGGTAAAATTTACCACAGAGATTCAAATAAGTAATAGTAGTAATGTCAGTTTTAAACGGTAAGAAAATTTTACTAGGTATTTCTGGTGGAATTGCAGCCTATAAAACAGCTTCATTAGTACGACTTTTCATAAAAGCAGGTGCACATGTCCAAGTGATAATGACACCTGCTTCTAAGGATTTTATAACTCCATTAACGTTATCTACGTTATCTAAAAATCCTGTATTTTCCAGCTTTTACAATCAAGACGACGAAAACGAAAAATGGAATAATCATGTTGAATTGGCACTTTGGGCTGATTTAATGGTGATTGCTCCTGCAACAGCAAATACCTTGTCAAAAATGGCAAATGGTACTTGTGATAATCTTTTGATTGCGGCATACTTATCAGCGAAATGCCCTGTCTATTATGCTCCTGCAATGGATTTAGATATGTACAAGCACCCGTCTACCATTGCTAATTTTTTCGCTCTGACTCAATTTGGTGATACGATAATTCCTGCTGAAAGTGGAGAATTAGCCAGTGGACTTTCAGGAGAAGGCAGAATGGCTGAACCGGAACATATTGTTGCGTTTATAGAAGCTGATTTAGAAAGCAGATTACCCTTAAAAGGAAAAAAAATATTAATTACTGCCGGTCCCACATACGAAGCAATCGATCCTGTGCGTTTTATAGGAAATCATTCTTCTGGAAAAATGGGTTTTGATATTGCCTTAAGTGCTGCAAATCTGGGAGCTTCAGTAATAATAGTTACTGGTCCTACGCATTGTAAGGCAACTAATCCATTGATAAAAGTGATTCCTGTAGTTTCTGCAGAGGAAATGTACGATGCCTGTCATCTGTATTATGCTGATGTAGATGTTGCAATTGCAGCTGCTGCAGTAGCAGATTATAAACCTAAGAAAGTAGCTTCGCAAAAGATAAAGAAGAATGCAGAAGAGTTCACTATTGAACTGGAGAAAACAAAAGATATCTTAGCTTCTTTAGGTCAAAGTAAGGGAAATCAATTTTTAATTGGTTTTGCATTAGAAACAGAAAATGAAATTGAAAATGCTAAGTTGAAAATTCAGAAAAAAAACTTAGATTTGATAGTTCTAAATTCATTGCAAGATAAAGGAGCAGGTTTTGGAAAGGCAACAAATAAAGTTACTTTCATAGATAAGTTTTTTACTATCGAAGCCATGGAATTGAAATCGAAAGAAGCAGTTGCGGATGATATACTAAACAAAGTAATTGCACATTTTTATCAAATGGGCTAACAGATTGCAATTCAAACGGCAATGATGGTGTGCGATTTACATAGGATACGAAACAATAGAAAGCTACAGATGAATAAAATAATTACTTTTCTTGTATTACTGACTTTTGGGCTTTCACAGGCACAACAGTTAAATTGTACCGTGACAGTAAATGCACAAAAATTAAGTAATGCAAATCAGCAAGTTTTTAAAACATTAGAAACATCCGTAAGTGAATTTGTAAATAAAACAGATTGGACGGGGCAGAATTTTAAGCAAAATGAAAAGATTAACTGTTCGATGTATATTACCGTTTCATCAAATAGTGCGGACCAATTTACAGCCACTATTCAGGTACAATCATCAAGGCCTGTTTTTAATTCCTCTTATGCCTCACCGGTATTAAATTACAATGACAAAGACTTTAGTTTTAGATATACGGAATTTGAAAATTTAATTTTTAATCCAACTACTTTTGATTCTAATTTAGTTTCTGTACTTGCTTTTTACAGTTATGTAATTTTAGGAATGGATTTGGATACTTTTGTTTTGGAATCTGGAAATCCAAATTTTGAAATAGCCCAAAATATCTCCAATGTAGCACAGCAAGGAGGTTCTAAGGGATGGGGACAAACGGATGGGAATCAAAATCGTTATTTTTTGATAAACGATATTTTGTCGCCAACATTTAAACAGGTCAGACAAACCATGTATGACTACCATACCGGAATGGATCTTATGAGTCAGGATTTAAAAGCTTCAAAAGAAAAAATAAAAGGGTCGTTAATTGATCTTGCAAAATTAAATTCTTCAAGACCGAATGCCTTTTTAACGCGTGTTTTTTTTGATGCCAAATCAGATGAAATAGTTTCTATATTTTCTGGTGGACCAAGTATAACTATATCAGATTTAGTCGATAATCTGAATAAAATTTCTCCTTTGAATTCAAGTAAATGGGTACAAATAAAATATTAATTGATTTTCAATTAGTAATTTAACCTAGCCCTACATCACAAAACAAATATATAAATGATAACGTCACTTTCGATAAAAAACTATGCTCTAATAGAAAAATTGGCTATCGATTTTTCAAAAGGTTTTTCGACAATCACAGGGGAAACCGGTGCTGGGAAATCAATAATTTTAGGAGCTTTAGGGCTGGTTTTAGGAAAAAGAGCTGACTTGACTTCTTTAAAAAATAAGGAAGAGAAATGCATCATTGAAGCTCATTTTGAAATCTCAAAGTATAATTTGTTGCCATTTTTTGATGCCAATGATCTGGATTATGAAAATGAAACTATTATTAGACGTGAAATCCTGCCTTCAGGGAAATCAAGAGCATTTATCAATGATAGTCCTGTAAATCTTCAGGAACTTCAGGAATTGAGTTTGTTCTTAATCGACATTCATTCGCAACAGCAAACTCAGGAACTTTCGGATGAAAACGTACAGTTCGATATTATAGATGCTATTGCCAATAATAAAGAAACGATTCTGGATTACCAATCACTTTTGAAAAGTTACAAATCAGATAAAACCAAATTGAATTCGGTACTGAAAAGACAAAGTGAAGCTACGAAAGAACAGGAATACAATACTTTTTTGTTGGACGAATTAGTTGCAGCTCAGTTAAAATCAGGAGAACAAGAAGTTCTTGAAGCTGATTTTGAGAAGTTGAACAATGTTGAGATTATTAAAGAAGCTATCGATAAAGCTTTGGCTATAGCCAATGAAGAGCAGATGGGAGTACTTAATAATTTGAAGGAAATTAAAATTTCATTGCAAAAAATAGCACCATTTTCAGCGGATTATCATTCTTTATTAGAAAGAATTTCAAGCTTGACGATTGAATTTGATGATATTTCAGATGAGATGAATCGCTGTTCAGAAAAACTGGTAAATGATCCGGAGCAATTGGATTTAGTTAGCCAAAAGCTACAGGGTATTTTTAATTTGCAAAAGAAACATCAGGTTACTACGGTAGATGAATTACTGGAAATCCAGACTAAACTGGAAAATGCAGTTTTAGAATTAGGGAGTATCGAAGAAGAAATTATAGCATTGACCCATTCTATTGAACAAAAAACAACGACATTAGATGCAATGTCGATTATAATTCATGATAATCGATTGGAATCGATTCCGGTTTTGTCTCAAAAATTGATTGCGATTTTAGAAACTTTGGGGATGCCTAATGTCCGCTTTAAAATCGATATTAGTACTGCAGAAACCTATTTTCAAAACGGAAAGGATGAACTTCAGTTTTTATTTTCTGCCAATAAAGGAACTGATTTTGGATTGTTAAAAAAAGTCGCCTCCGGGGGAGAAATGTCCCGAATTATGTTGGCCGTTAAGGCAATATTGGCGCAGTATTCAAAATTACCAACATTAATTTTTGATGAGATTGACACAGGAGTTTCCGGAGAGATTGCAATTCGGATGGGAGAAATCATGAAAGAAATGAGTCAGCAGATGCAAATTTTTGCTATTACCCATTTACCGCAAATCGCTGCAAAAGGGAATGCCCATTTCAAAGTGTTTAAATCAACTGTTGGTGACGATACACAATCCGAATTAAAGTTGTTAAACGAGCAAGACAGAGTAGTGGAAATTGCACAAATGCTATCCGGAACAATCGTTTCTGAATCAGCCTTAAATCACGCAAAAGCCTTGCTGAACTAATATTTTGCTTTATATTTGTTCCCTTTTAGGAAGCATTTTGTAATAGCTTACGAACCATTATACGAAAAATTAAATTAAAGAATAACCAAATATGATTATAGAACCTAGAATGAGAGGATTTATTTGTACGACATCTCACCCAAAAGGATGCGAACAAAATGTTAAAAATCAGATAGAATATATAAAATCAAAAGGGCCTATTAATGGGGCTAAAAAAGTCTTAGTAATTGGAGCTTCAACCGGTTTTGGTTTGGCTTCCAGAATTACAAGTGCTTTTGGTTCTGATGCAGCGACCATTGGTGTGTTTTTTGAAAAAGCACCTTCTGAAGGAAAAACAGCTTCACCAGGATGGTATAATTCTGCTGCTTTTGAAAATGAAGCTCATAAAGCAGGTTTATATGCGAAAAGTATTAATGGAGATGCATTTTCGAATGAAGTAAAAAAGCAAACATTAGATATTATCAAAGCTGATTTAGGTCAGATAGATTTAGTAATCTATAGTTTGGCTTCGCCAGTTCGTATGCATCCTACAACAGGAGTATTGCATCGTTCTGTTTTGAAACCAATTGGAAGTACTTTTACAAACAAAACGGTTGATTTTCATTCTGGAAAAGTCTCTGAAATTTCTATTGAGCCATGTAGTGGTGATGATATTGAAAATACGATTGCTGTAATGGGTGGTGAAGATTGGTCAATGTGGATGGATGCTTTAAAAGCAGAAAATTTATTGGCTCCGGGTGCAACAACTGTTGCTTATTCTTACATAGGGCCATCATTAACTGAAGCAGTTTATAGAAAAGGAACAATAGGTCGTGCTAAAGATCATCTTGAAGCGACTGCATTTGCAATCACTGACAGTTTAGCTGCTATTGGCGGAAAAGCATTTGTTTCTGTAAATAAAGCATTGGTAACTCAAGCAAGTTCTGCTATTCCTGTTATTCCTTTGTATATTTCTTTGTTATACAAAATAATGAAAGAAGAAGGAATTCATGAAGGTTGTATTGAGCAAATTCAGCGTTTGTACCAAGAAAGATTATACACTGGAGCTGAAGTTCCTGTAGATGAAAAGGGCAGAATTCGTATCGACGATTTAGAAATGCGCGCTGATGTTCAGGAAAAAGTAGCAAAATTATGGATTGAGGCTGTAACTGAAAACTTATCTGAAATAGGTGATTTAGAAGGGTACAGAAAAGATTTTTACAATCTGTTTGGCTTTGACGTTGCAGGAGTCGATTATAAAGCTGAAGCAAACGAAGTGGTAAATATTGAAAGTATCGCTTAATCCTAATTTACTAAATTAGTTATTTAGTTTCCGTAATGCATCTTAATTTCACAATGGTTTTATTCATTTCGAAATTAAGATGCATTATTTTATTTATAAAACAGGCTTAAATTTATTGTATAGTTTACAACTTACGGGTGTAAAGGGGTTTGGTGGTTTTATAAACTTTGCGGAAAAAATGTCACCCTTGGGAAATGCTTCTGCTTTAGATTGCGCTAATTATACGATAACACTCTTTTCTGATTTGACAAGAAAAGTGACTTTACAAAATCTATTGCACGATGGTGGATTCTCAAATATGGGAGTAAGTCAGCAAGTGATGGAAATGTTTGAATAAAAAACAAAAAAACATTTATAAAACCACACGTAATAGTTGCTGCTTTTTTTAGGGATAAAGATTATATTTGTTAAAATTTTTTGAGTCTAAAAAGTATCTTTAATACCACATTCTTAACTTATGTTATTTTCCCTAATCATACCAGTGTACAATCGCCCGGACGAAGTTGACGAACTTTTGGAAAGTCTTTTACGTACAACGTACAACGAAATTTTTGAAATTGTTATTATTGAAGACGGATCAACTTTACCATGCAAAGATGTTGCCCAAAAATATGGCAGCAGCCTTGATATTTCCTATTATTACAAGGATAATTCTGGTCCAGGTGACTCTAGGAATTATGGAATGAAAAAGGCCAGAGGAGACTATTTTATAATTTTCGACTCTGATTGTATTATTCCTGAACCATATTTAAGTGAAGTAGACAAGGCGTTAAAGCAAAATTATGTGGACTGTTTTGGAGGTCCGGACAAAGCTTTAGATAGTTTTTCAGATATTCAAAAAGCAATCAATTTTGCGATGACTTCGTTTCTTACCACAGGTGGAATCAGAGGAGGTTCAGAAAAAATTGACAAGTTTCAGCCCCGAAGCTTTAATATGGGATTGTCTCGAAAAGCTTTTGAGGCATCAAAAGGTTTCGGAAATATACACCCGGGAGAAGATCCTGATTTATCGATCCGTTTATGGAATCTGGGTTTTCAAACCAAACTTTTTCCAAAGGCTTATGTGTATCACAAAAGAAGAATCGATTGGGATAAGTTTTCTGTTCAGGTGAATAAGTTCGGTAAAGCAAGACCTATTCTTAATAGTTGGTATCCACAGTACAGCAAGCTTACTTTTTTCTTTCCTTCTGTTTTTATAATAGGATTTTTTACTTCCTTACTATTATTGATTTTCAATTTCGATCAGCTGCTTCAGTTGTATTTTGTTTATTTTGTGGTACTGTTTTTGTTGTCAACGTATCAGAACAAGAGTGTTAAAATTGGATATCTATCACTAATAGCCGTTTGGAAACAATTTTATGGTTATGGGACAGGATTTTTAGAATCATTTATAAAAATCATCATTCTGAAACAAAAGCCACAAGAGGCTTTTCCCGAGTTATTTTTCAAAAATTAATATGACAAAAATAATTGGTTTAACAGGCGGTATCGGAAGTGGAAAAACAACCATTGCAAATTATTTTCAATCATTTGGGATTCCGGTTTACATTGCTGATGACCAAGCCAGGAAGATTATGCAATCTTCAGAAATTATTACTGCAATAAAAGACGCATTTGGAAAGTCTATTTTTGAAAATGATATACTGAATAGGGAAAAATTGGCAGAAATTGTATTCGGTAACCCTGAAAAATTAGAAGTACTCAATACAATTGTTCACCCTGCCGTAAAAAAACATTTTGATCAATGGCTGGTGGAGCACGCAACAGCGCCCTATATTATTTATGAAGCTGCCATTTTATTTGAAAGCGGTGGCTACAAAAGATGTGATCTGATTATAACCGTCACCGCCCCAATAGAATCAAGGGTTGAAAGGGTTATGAAGCGAGATGAAACTACTCGTGAGCTTGTTTTAAAGCGAATAAATGCACAATGGACTGACGAACAACGCATCTCAAAAAGTGATTTTGTCATAGAAAATACTTCAATTGAAAAGGCAAAAACAGAAGTTGTTAAAATTCTTAAAATTTTAAAGATTAAACAAAACGAGTCTTAGATGTTAATCTTTGGTTAATGTATTATTTAATATATTGTTAAAATACTAATTTTGTCACGATGAATAAACTTTTTTTTAGATTGCTTGTGTTGTTGATGAGTTTGTCCCTGATAGGAATAATTCTTGTTCAGGTGTATTGGTTTAATACCTCATTTAAAAACAATGATGAACAATTTAAATTTCATGTTAAGCAAGTTATAGGCAATGTAGCGGATAAGCTTCAGCAGCAGGAAGCATACAGTTTTTATGATAAATACAATCATTACAAAGACAGCACAGGGAAGATTCCAAAAAAGAATGATCTGTTAGAGTTTTATTACGTTCAAAAGAATCCCAGAACAAATAAAACCATAATATATTCAAATAGCATTATATCAGAAGATTACAATATATCTTCAACGTTCTTTGATAAGAAATTTGACAGCGATAGATTTAAGAATTTTAATTCTAAACGTGTTACTGAAGTTTATAATAACAATAACATAGATAATTCAGGAGTTCAACAAAGTTTAATACCAGATGTTAGAATTGAAAAATCCGGAAATTTAGACGTTTTAGATAATGCACAATTTGAAATTTTCTTTAAAGATATTGCAGGTGCAATGCCTCTTGAAGAAAGAGTTTCAAAAGAATTATTACGGAAACTGATAAAAAAAGAATTAGAGGAATATGGTGTAAATACAAAATTTGAGTTTGGTATATATAGTAGTAATTTGGCTACAAAAATAAAATCAAATGATTTTAAATATGATAAAGAAGGCACGTATTCGATTCCAATATTTTCGGACAATGAAGGGAATAGTAAGTATCAGTTGTTAGTGACTTTTCCTCATAAAAAGAAATTTTTATTGTCGGATCTCGTTAGTATAACTGTACTTTCAATCATATTTACGCTTATCATTATTATTGCTTATTCAAGTGCATTGAACCAATTGATTCGGCAACGTCACATATCAGAAATAAAAACAGATTTCATCAACAATATGACGCATGAGTTTAAGACGCCTATAGCCACTATTAATTTGGCTTTGGATGCAATTAAGAACCCAAAGATTATTGATGACAAAGAAAAGGTGTTTAGGTACCTTCAAATGATTAGAGATGAAAATAAGCGAATGCATGCTCAGGTTGAAAATGTTTTAAGGATCTCTAAACTAGAGAAAAAAGAATTAGACATTAATAAGGATTCCAATAACATTCATGATGTTATTAATGATGCAATAGAGCATGTGAATTTAATTTTAGAAGACAGACAAGGAACAATTACGAGTCATTATGACGCTAATAGAACTACAGTCTTAATTAATGATGTGCATTTTACGAATGTGCTTGTTAATATTTTAGAAAATGCAATAAAATATTCGCCAAATGTTCCGGAGATTGATGTTTTTACTGAAAATGTTAAAGATATGGTTATTATTAAAGTAAAGGATAATGGTTTGGGAATGAGTAAAGTGGCTCAAAAAAGAATTTTTGAAAAATTTTACAGAGAACATACAGGAGATATACATAATGTTAAAGGCCACGGATTAGGTTTAGCGTATGTAAAAAGAATAGTTGAAGACCATAACGGTCAAATTTATGTAGAAAGTGAAAAGGGAAAAGGAAGTACCTTCATAATAAAATTACCATTAATAAATTAGAACATGGAAAATGTAAATAAAAAAATACTTTTGGTTGAAGATGACCTTAATTTTGGCGCAGTACTAAAAGATTATTTGATGCTAAATGATTTTGACGTCACTTTGGCAAAAAATGGAATGGAAGGATTTGAAAAATTCAAAAAAGATACTTACGACTTGTGTATTCTGGATGTAATGATGCCGTATAAAGATGGCTATACACTGGCAAAAGAAATCAGAGAAAAGAACAATGAAGTGCCTATTATTTTCCTGACTGCTAAATCTATGAAAGAAGATGTATTGAAAGGATATAAAGCAGGAGCTGATGATTATTTGAATAAACCTTTTGATTCCGAAGTATTGTTGATGAAAATTAAAGCGATTATTCAAAGAAAATCTTCTGATACAAAAGCAGAACAGGTTCAGTTTGAATTTAATATTGGTAAATTCCATTTGAATTCAAAACTTCGTTTTTTAACGTATGATGATGAAGAGCCAATAAAATTGTCTCCAAAAGAGAATGAATTATTGAAAATGCTGATTCTGCACGAAAATGATTTGATGCCAAGAGAATTAGCCTTGACAAAAATATGGAGAGATGATAACTATTTTACATCAAGAAGTATGGACGTTTACATCGCTAAATTAAGAAAATATCTGAAACTGGATGAAGATGTCGAAATCTTAAATATTCACGGTGAAGGATTTAGATTAGTTGTGAAAAACAAAACAGCAGTATAGACAAAAAGGCTTCGAGAAATCGAAGCTTTTTTTTTGCGGGCTTGCGTCCCTAGAATTTTTCAGGTAGAAATACTTTTCCTGTACAGGAAATATTACTTGTTTAAAAATGTTTTTCACTTCGATTAAGGGTATTCTTAAAGGTTGCAATCCGCTGTAATGTGAAGATAGTTGATTACTTCCAATTCAATTGTAATGCGAAGCTGGTTTTGTCTTCTTTGGTAATACTAAAAACCGTTTCATTTTCAGAAATATTTTCATGAATCGTTACTTTATCTTTTAAAGATAATTCTTTGAGGAAATTCATTTCAAAGCTTTTAACAGCTTGATTCAGAATTAAACTTTCATCAACCAAATCCAGACACCATTCCAGGTATTTTACATTATTGACGTGATTTACAATATCCAGATCCGACAAGAATACTGTTTTTTCAAAAACAATTTCTTTTTCATGATTGAAATTAATCTTAGAAAATCCTTCGTTGGTGGCCCTCTTTTCGGGATACAAGTCAAAATGTTCAAACGGTAAAGCCAATGCTTCCGGTCGACGGGTTTTCGTATTGAAAACTGCCCAAAAAGTTTCACAACCTACTATTTTTTCTCCATTCACATGCATTTCCAAAGCACGTACAGAACGTGAGTTTTCTAAAGAATTAATCCACGTTTTCACCGTTACAACAGCGCCCCATTTCGGCAATTTATCGATTTCAACGCGCATTCTACTTAAAACCCAAGCCTGATTGAATTCCTGCATATCCAAAAAACTAATCCCGCCAATTTCTGAATGTGCTGCAGCTGTTAACTGCAAAATATTGCACAAATCAGTATATTTTAAATATCCGTTTGGCGCACATTGCGTAAAATTGATTTCCCAGTCTTTCGTTAAAATAGAAGTGAAATGTGGAGCTATTGGCATAGTTGTGAATTAAAATTTTTGAGAAACAGAATTAAATTGTACTCGTTTTTAAGTTTTATTTTTTTGAATTGATGTAATCGACAATAACTTCATATGGAGTTTCAAAATCAAACCAATTTGTAGCTTCATTTCTTTTAAACCAGGTCAGTTGTCGTTTCGAGAATCGTCGGGTATTTTTCTTTATTTCTTCAATGGCGAATTCTAATGATATTTCTCTGTCAAAATAACTAAATAATTCTCGGTACCCCACAGTTTGTAAGGCATTCAATTCCTTGTTTGGAAATAAAGTTTTGGCTTCCGCCAGTAGTCCTTCGTTTATCATTATATCAACACGTTGATTAATTCGGTTGTAAATTATCTTTCTATCAGCCTCTAAACCTATCAAAATAGGTGTAAAGCTACGGGTGTTTTGTTTCTGGTTTAAAAAAGAAGAATACGGTTTTCCAGCTCCTAGGCATACCTCTACAAAACGCATCATTCGCTGTGGGTTTTGCAAAGTTTGGGGATTTTCAATTGACAAGCTTTTATAATAATCGGGATCTAGTTTTTCTAGTTTTTGCTGCAGGTATCCAATTCCTAATTTTTCGTAATTGCTAGTTATTTCAGTACGCACTGCTGCGTCGATTTCAGGAAATTCATCAAAACCTTTTAGAATAGCATCAACATATAAACCCGAACCTCCAACAAGAATCGCATAATCGTTATCCAAGAATAATTCATTGAGTTTGGCAATGGCTTCTTTCTCGAAATCACCTACCGTATAATTTTCAAATATGGATTTATTCTGGATAAAATGATGGGGTGCTGCTTCTAATTCTGCTTTGTTTGGTACAGCTGTTCCGATGGTCATTTCCTTGAAAAATTGACGGCTGTCACAGGAAACAATGTCGCATTTAAAATAATTGGCTAAAACAATACTCAGGGACGTTTTCCCTATGGCTGTAGGTCCGATAATGGTTATTAGGTATTTCATGTTTTTTAGCGCAAAAGAAACTTCGAGTTGCAAGGTACAACCGGAATTAGCTTCAAATTAATGTTATTTTAAATTTTTGCCACAGTGGTAGCAGTATTTTGCATTGGATTCATGTCCTTCAACACCGCAGCTGGGACATGGGTCAATTTTATCAGCGTTATCTTTTTTTCGATTGCTATTAGCAAGTTCAGCAGAAACAATTCCCGTCGGAACGGCAATGATCCCGTAACCCATTATCATCACTATTGAAGCGATGGCTTGTCCAAGAGGTGTGATTGGAGAAATATCTCCGTATCCAACTGTTGTTAGTGTTACAATTGTCCAATAGATGCTGATCGGAATACTGGTGAAACCACCCTCTTTTCCTTCAACGAGATACATTATTGAGCCTATTATTACGCTACTGATTAACATGAAGTAAATGAAAACAAGTATTTTTCCTCTACTGGCAATCAAGGCTTCTTTTAAATGAACGGACTGGCGTGAAAATTTAGGATGTTTTAAAATTTTGAATAATCGCAATAATCTAAGGGTTCGGATGAGTGTTAAAACACTTGCTCCTACAAAAAAGAATGATAAATACATCGGTAATATGGCTATCAAATCAATTATACCATAGAAACTGAAAATGTATTTTAGGGGTCTTTTTATGGAAATAATTCTAAGAATGTATTCTAAAGTAAAGAAAATTGTAATAATCCATTCCAGTACAATAAGTTCATAGTGGTACTTTGTATCAAAACCTTTGACTGTTTCGAGCATAACAATGATAACACTAAGAACTATAATTCCTAAAAGAATAAGGTCAAATAATCTTCCTGAAGCCGTATTTGTCCCGTAGATTACTACATTGGTTTTTTGTCTGAAACGGTCAATTTTTGATTTTATGCTTTGCATATTTGTTTGGTAGCTAAAAATAGGATTAAAATCTTATGATTTTTAATGTTTTGCTTTTTCGAACATGACCTTGAATAATATTTCGGGTGTCCCGATTATTTTGCATCGGTATTATAATGTTTTTAAGGATATCGATATTGTTGATTTGGTAATTTAAATCATAAAAAGCATATCCTTTATAAATCCCATTTTCTATCAAAATAGCGGAGCGCTCATGAATAGTCCGACCCCTGTCAATAAGTACCATATTTTGATGCTCAAAACTGTTTTGGTCAATAAAGGCCTGAACTCTTGCGTTATATTCCTCAACAGAAACCTCGCCAATACATGCGCCGTCACACTCTTTTATGCTATATTGAAAACAGTTTGTTTTTGAAGTATATAAGCCTGTTAATTTTTGACATAAATTATACTGGGCAGTGATTCTAAACAATGTATTTTTTCCTTCTTGTAACGATGTAAATGAAGTGATTTCTTTTTTTCGACCGTCCGCTTTTTGAAGTTTTAAGTTGAGATACCCCTTTTCATCTTTTTCGGCATACAAAGCCAATTGGAAAATGCTTTTCCTTTGTGCCCGATTGTGGATCGGCTTATTGATTTTTATTTCTTCGCTTTCTTTCAATAGTGCAATCAATTCGCTTCCGGTTTCATCATAAGTAACTGTGAAAACTTCGGCCTGGATTTTCTTGCATTTAGTGGAAGTCCCCGTAAAATGTTGGTTGATGCGTTTTTTTATGTTTCGGCTCTTACCGATATAGATTAGATTTCCTTTTTCATTATGGATGTAATAGGTACCTGTTTTAGCGGGTAAGCTAGTAACAATATCCAGTAGTTTTGGAGCGATTCCTTTTTCAATTTCCAGCTTTATGAAATCTTTTACAATTTCTTTTTCTAAATCTTTTTCCAAAAGGATCTTAAATAATTTTACAGTCGCCAAAGCGTCCCCACTAGCTCTGTGTCTGTCGGCCATTGGTATGCCAAGAGCACGAACCAGTTTTCCTAAACTGTGAGAGGGCTGCTCTGGTAGTAATTTTTTTGATAGTTCGACGGTACAAAGGGTTCTTGCTTCAAAATCGTATCCTAATCGTCTGAATTCAGTTCTTAATATTCGATAATCAAAGGAAGCATTATGTGCTACAATTACGCAATCATTTGTCATTTCGATAATGCGCTTGGCTACTTCAAAAAACTTGGGGGCGGAACGCAACATAGCATTATTAATGCCAGTCAGTTTTACTACAAAAGGCTGAATTGGAATTTCAGGATTGACTAAACTGATGAATTGATCCACAACTTCGTGACCATCAAATTTATAGATAGCGATTTCAGTGATTCCTTCTTCGTTGAATTGTCCCCCAGTGGTTTCTATGTCGAGTATTGCGTACAAAATAAGTGTTCAGTGTTCAGTAATCAGTTTTTAGTAACAGTTGTCCAATTTGAAATCAAAAAAGGGTTAATAATCTATCTAAAGAAAAATTATCTTCCTCCAAAGATACTACTTCCTATTCGAACCATTGTGCTTCCGCATTCAATTGCAAGTTGATAATCCCCAGACATTCCCATGGAAATCGTTTTTAGCTTGCAGTTTTCCGTTTGCTGTGGTTGCAAAGTGTCAAAAATCGATTTCAGTTGCATGAATTCTTTCTTGATTTGTTCTTTATTATTGGTAAAAGTAGCCATTCCCATAAGTCCAACGATTTGAATGTTTTTCATTTCTTGAAATTCACCTGAAGCTAACAGAGCAACAAGTTCTTCTTTATCAAGACCAAATTTAGTTTCTTCTTCGGCAATATGAATTTGCAATAAACAATCTATAATTCGATTGTTTTTTTGTGCTTGTTTGTTGATTTCTTGTAATAATTTCAAACTGTCCACTCCATGAATCAAGCGCACAAATTGTGCCATAAATTTGACCTTATTGGTTTGAACATGACCAATCATATGCCATTGGATGTCTTTGGGCATTTGCTCCCATTTCTCAGCCATTTCTTGGATTTTGTTTTCTCCAAAAATACGTTGGCCGGCTTGGTATGCTTCCATTAAATCAGCAACGGGCTTGGTCTTCGAAACCGCAACAAGAGTGACATGCTCGGGTAATGTCGATTTTATGGAGCGTAAATTTTTAGCTATTGCCATTTTTAATCTTTTAATTTATTTTAAAAAAAGGAGATTATAATTCATAAATCACTAAACCACTTCTGAACTTTGGTTCGATATACGTACTTTTTGGAGGCATAATCAAATTAGCATCTGCCAAAGCTTTAATTTCTGTTATATTAGACGGAAAGAGAATAAAACCAATTTCAAATTCTCCCTGATCAATTTTTTGTTTTAATTCTAAAACAGAATGTTTGCCTGACAGATATTCAATGCGCTCATCATTGCGTAAATCTTTGATTGCTAGCAGCGGTAAAAGGACTTTTTTATATAAAATTTGTGTGTCTAAACTATCTAAAGCAGTTTCGAAATCTTCATTTTCTTTTCGCAAAATTAAGCTGTAAAATTCATTGTCAAGATACATTCCAAACTGATGTTTTTGCCCTGGCCTAAAAGGTTGCTGGTTTTTATTTTCTATGATGAAATCCTTGCGCAATTCATTCATGAAATCCTCTTTCGATAAACCATTTAAATCTTTTACCAAACGATTGAATTCGTATATTTTGACATTATTTTCGGAGATCAGATAACTTAGAATAGAATCTTTCGCAGTATTTTCCGGATTTTCATTTTCTTCAGATAATAATTTCAACGCTTCGGTACGATGATGACCATCTGCGATATAAAGATTTTCTGTTTTCGCAAATAGGTTCTGAATCCAATCTATTTCTAAAGAATCTTCAATCTTCCACAGGTAATGAATTTCTTTTTTGGCAGTCGAAAACTCAAAATCGGCTAATTTTTGGGTACAGTTAAAAATCCAGTTTTCTATTGTTTTATTATCGGGATACGTCATCAAAACCGGTTCGGTATTGAATCCTGAATATTTCATATAATCTTTAAGCAGGCGTACTCTAAAAGCCAATATGTCTTCGTGCTTTTTGATCACATTATTGCGATAATCTTCAATGCTTGTTCCGACAATAATTCCGGTAAACGAATGGGTTTTGGTTATGATTTTGTGAATGTAAATCGCAGGTTTATTATCTTTAACCAAAATAATTTCGTTCTTAAACTCCTGATATTTTTGATGCACTTGTCGGTATCTTTTTTCATAAGAAACCGTTTCTTGATTCGTGTAAGCAGGTTTTAAAATATGTAAAAAAGATAATGGATTAAAATCCAATTGTGCAGCCAGTTCAGCGGCTGAATATTCATCGTACGAGCTGCACGTTACAAGACAAACCTTATCACGAGTAGGACGAACTGCTTTAAAAGGAACTATTTTAGCCATCTGATTTAGTTTTCAGTGAAAGTGGCAGTTTTTGATTGATCGCAAAATTTTAAAACTGCGAGTGGAAACTGTGACTTTTAAATAAATTGTTTAGCAATCTTTTCTGCTTTTTTACTTTCAGAATAATCATAAAAACCTTCACCAGTTTTTACGCCCATTTTTCCTGCACGAACCATGTTTACCAATAGTGGGCAAGGGGCATATTTTGGGTTTTTGAATCCGTCATACATTACATTTAGAATCGCTAAACAGACATCAAGACCAATAAAATCAGCTAGTTGTAAGGGGCCCATCGGATGACCCATTCCTAATTTCATCACTGTGTCAATTTCATAAACGCCAGCGACCTTGTTGTATACTGTTTCGATCGCTTCATTGATCATGGGCATCAATATTCTATTGGCAACAAAACCTGGATAATCATTGACTTCAACTGGTGTTTTTCCTAATTTTTCGGAAAGGTTCATAATGATTTCAGTCACTTCATCACTTGTATTGTAACCACGAATGATTTCCACCAATTTCATAATTGGCACAGGATTCATAAAGTGCATTCCAATAACGCGTTCCGGATGCGCGACAACCGCTCCAATTTGTGTAATGGAAATGGAAGAAGTATTGGTTGCTAAAATCGTATTGTGAGAACAAGCTTCGTTTAATTGCTTGAAAATATTGAGTTTCAATTCAACGTTTTCTGTAGCTGCCTCAATTACTAAATCGACCCCTACAACACCATCTTTGATATCGGTATAAGTGATTATATTGGTAATTGTTTTTGCTTTGTCTTCTTCAGTGATCGTTCCTTTTGTGAGCATTCGCTCTAAATTAGCAGCAATAGTTGCCATTCCTTTATCCAAAGATTGCTCTGAAACATCAATTAATTTTACGGTAAAACCGCTTTGGGCAAAAGTATGGGCAATTCCGTTACCCATTGTTCCAGCGCCGATTACAGCTATTGTTTTCATTTATATTTTGGTTTAAAGTTTAAAGTTCAATAGTTAGAGTTACCCTTGAGCAACTATAACTATTGAACTTTAAAGTATTATTATTTATTTTTTAAAACAATCAATGATTTGATACGCCACTCTTAAAGCTTCTGTTGCTTGTTCTAACGTTACAACAGGAGTAGTGTTATTGTTAATAGCATCAGCAAATGATTCCAGCTCATCAAGGATAGCGTTGTTTTGTTCCACATCAGGATTTGAAAAGTAGATTTGTTTTTTTACACCTTCTGCATTTTGTAAAATGATGTCAAAGTCACCGGGAATCTCAGGAGCATCTTTCATTTTTACCACTTCACATTTCTTTTCGAGGAAATCAACAGATATGTAAGCGTCTTTCTGGAAGAAACGGGATTTACGCATGTTCTTCATCGAAATTCTGCTGGCAGTTAAATTAGCAACGCAACCATTTTCGAATTCGATGCGGGCATTGGCAATATCTGGAGTCTCACTAATAACAGAGACACCACTTGCATTAATGTTTTTTACTTTGGATTTTACAACACTCAAAATAGCATCAATATCATGAATCATCAAATCCAGAACTACCGGAACATCTGTACCACGGGGATTGAATTCGGCTAAACGATGCGTTTCAATAAACATGGGATTCTCAATCATGTTTTTGGTAGCAATAAATGCAGGATTGAAGCGCTCTACATGACCTACCTGACCTTTGACATTATACTCTTTTGCTAAAGCGATTATTTCTTCTGCTTCTGCAACAGTTGTAGAGATGGGTTTTTCAATGAAAACGTGTTTTCCTGATTTGATAGAAACTTTAGCACATTTGTAATGAGAAAGGGTGGGAGTAACGATGTCTATAACGTCAACTGCATGAATTAATTTGGCTATAGTGTCAAATTGTTTGTAACCAAATTCAGCAGCGATTTTTGCTCCGTTTTCGAGATTTTCATCATAAAAACCAACCAATTCATATTTTTCTGATTGTTGTAATAAACGCAAATGTATTTTTCCAAGATGACCAGCACCTAATACTCCAATTTTCAGCATAATTATGTAATTTGTACAAAAATAGCAATTAATTGATTAATTTATTATTGATAATGAACAATTATTTAATGTATTTTAAATTCAATTTTCAATATTTGAAATTAGAAATTGTTTTCTATTTTTACCAAAATAAAATATCAAATTTTGAAAGACACAGCCAAACATCAAGGACTTCGGAATCAATTAGTAAGCGTTTTAGAACAAAAAGGCATTACTGATAAAAGTGTTTTGGATGCGATAAAGAAAATCCCCAGACACTTATTTTTAAATTCCAGTTTTGAAGATTATGCCTATCAGGACAAAGCATTTCCTATTGGTGCAGGCCAAACCATTTCACAACCTTATACAGTAGCTTTTCAGTCACAATTATTAGAAGTAAAAAAAGAGCATAAAATTTTAGAAATTGGAACAGGATCAGGGTACCAAACGGCTGTTTTGTGTACCATGGGAGCAAAAGTATTTAGTGTAGAAAGACAAAATGAATTGTTCAAAAAAACATCTGTTTTGTTTCCAAAGTTGGGTATTCGTCCCAAACATCTTTCATTTGGAGACGGTTACAAAGGATTGCCAAGCTACGCGCCTTTTGATAGTATTATTGTTACGGCAGGAGCTCCATTTATTCCGCAGCCTTTGATGGCACAATTAAAAATAGGAGGAAGGCTGGTTATTCCATTAGGTGAGGACGTTCAAATTATGACTTTACTGATCCGAAAAAATGAAACACAATTCGAGAAACACGAGTTTGGTGAATTTCGATTTGTTCCATTATTAGAAGATAGAAATTAAAATGAACCAGAGCAATCCTTTTTTACTGACCAATAATACTTAGGTAACGTTCTAAGCTTTCTTTTTCCATTTGAGCGATAAACAGGAAAAAATCTTCTTTATTATTTTTGTTTTGAGCTGTTTCCAGTGCTTGGTAGTACTGCATTCTAGTGTCAGAATCTCCTCTTATATTTGCAATGACGTAGCCATGTTGCAATAATACTAAGTTCATAACCAAACGTGAAGTTCTGCCGTTGCCGTCAATAAAAGGATGAATGGTGCCGAGGCGCTCGTGTATTTCGGCAGCTAAAAGAATAGGATGAAGGTTGTTTTTATTGGTTTCGAACCAAATGAAAAAATCTTCCATTTCTTTCGGAACTAAAAAAGGTTGTGGAGGCATATGGGCACTTCCCTGAATCATCACCTCTACTTTTCTATAATGACCTGCATCTTGCGGATGGATACCTCTTAAAATAAGATTGTGAATAGAAAGCACTTCTCGTTCATTTATGGAAGTGTTTTTTTGCATCAGATCTTTAATATAAGCAATAGCTTCCTGATGATTAATCACTTCAAGATGCTCCCGCATACTTTTTCCGGAAATAGTCTGGCCTTCATTGATAACCAGAACAGTTTCATAAAGTGTCATGGTGTTTCCCTCAATACGGTTACTTTCAAAAGTGTATTCTAGTTCTAGTGCTTTAGTAATACGATGGCTGTCAAACTGACCAAATCCAGCCAGCTTTGTCTTTAACGCATCTATTTCATCTAAAGTTTTTTGCAATGTTTCAGGTAGCTTTTTCTTAGCAGATTTACTTTGGTATCTTATTTCTTGTTCCGCAACCAGTATCGCTTTTAATGCAAATTCATCTTGGCCTATTTCATAAAGAATTTTTTCTTTAAGCCAGGCTACCATAATAGTTTCGGTATCTATTTCCAATAATGATGCTAGTTTTACGACTTGATCTCTGGTGGGTTTTCTGGTGCCACTTTCAAATTTACTGATTAAGGCTTGATCTATTCCTAAAAGTTGTGCCACTTCTCTCGTCTTAAGCCCTTTTTGCTCTCTTGCATTTTTGAGTAGTGTTTTCATTTTAAGGAAAATGTTTTAAATTGTCTTGACAAGTTTAGTCATTTTATAGCGGTAAAAAAACGGATTCTATTGTAGAAATAAATTTAAAATGATTTTTTTATTCTGTCAAGATCTCGTTTGGTATCTTGCTCTTTTAGTGATTCGCGCTTGTCATATGTTTTCTTCCCTTTACAAAGACCGATTTGTAGTTTGGCCATTCCTTTTTCATTGGTAAACAATTTCAAAGGAATAATAGTTAGTCCTTTGGCTTGAACGCTTTTGATTAATCCTTTCAATTCTCTTTTGTTCAAAAGTAATTTACGTTCGCTTCTGGCTTTGTGGTTGAATTGATTACCAAAAGTATATTCTTCAATATAAGTATTGATTGCAAACAGTTCGTTGTTACTAAACTCGCAAAAACTCTCTGTAATGTTAGCCTTTCCTAATCGAATGGATTTAATTTCAGTTCCTGCCAAAACGATTCCAGCAGTAAATGTCTCGATTATTTCATAGTCGAATTTGGCTCTTTTATTGTAGATATTTATTGTTTTCAGCATAGGAATACAAAGGTAGAAACAAATCTACGAAACACCAATTGTTTTTATATAAATACTTAAATTTGCAAAATGGAAAATTCAAAATCAAAAGACCCGCTTCATGGCATTACGCTCCAAAAAATTGTGGAGCAATTAGTCGAATATTATGGATTTGATACCTTGGGAGAACTCATTAAAGTGAAATGTTTTACAGATAACCCTAGTATAAAATCCAGCTTGACTTTTTTACGAAAAACGGATTGGGCGAGAAAACAAGTGGAAGAATTGTATATTAAAACGGTTGTAAAAAGTACTAACGGAATCTAATTGATGCGATAGGAAATCATAACACCGCCTCTATAGGGAATCCATTCTCCGCTTTTGTTATAATTGGTAGCTTTATCATAGCGTTCACCTGTACTTATAGAATATCCTCTATAAAAACCCTGACTGGATCCGCCACCCAAAAAGCAATCTAATGTAAACTTATCATTTATTTTAGTTTGATATCCAATAGTTGCTCCCATAAGATAACCAAATCCCTTTTCGTACAGATCCGTATTTAAGTAATTCCATTTCTGGAAATTAAATATACTAGCTCCAATATGGCCACCAACGTAAAAACCGTTGTATTTTTCAGTAAAATGGTATCGGACTTCTGGTATGAAAGTATAGAATTGTCTTGGTTTACCATATACTGATTTCCAAGGCGATGCCAAAATATCAAATTGAAAAGTAAATTTTTTCCCAATACTGGTTTCAATACCTACATTAGGAATAGTGAAAGGGGTTGTTAAGGCATTTATCTTTACAAAGGTTTGACTTTGAGAATGTATCGAGAAGAAAAGAATGCAAATTATAAGTAGGTGTTTCATAATGGCAATTTTGACTAATTTCTATTTCGTTAAAAAAATTAGTTTTGGCGGCAAATATAAAAATATTTGGTTTGAGAAATTTCCTATTTTATTTTTTATGAAATTTTTGTGATTTGAAAAAAACAGAAAATTGGTAGTGTTTAAAGACTAGTATTTATTCAAAATGGAATAAATAACGGAATCTAAAAAGCGGCCTTCAAAAAATTCATTTTCTTTTAAATGGGCTTCTTTTATAAAACCGTTTTTTTCTAAAACCTTCTCAGAGCCAAAATTTTCAGGGTCAAGTACTGCTTCAATAGAATGAAGTTTCATTACTTTGAAACCATAATTAACCACTTCTTTAACAGCTTCAGAGATAATCCCTTTTCCATTAAATTCAGGCAATAGCATATACCCAATCTCTGCACGAAAATGTTCCGGTCGTATTCTGTAATGCCCAATAAGGCCAATCAGTTTTGGACTACCTTTTAATGTAATCGCCCAATTAATTCCTTCGTTACTTTCAATTTTAGAATCAATCAGGGCAATATGTTCCAGCGCATCTTTAGTAGTTTTTACTAAAGGTCTGGGAATATATTTCATGGTTTCAGGGTTGGAACGTAAAGCGAAAATTTCGTTTACATCATTTTCATCAACGCGTCTCAATAAAAGACGATCGGTTTCCAGATTTGGAAAAGGACTAAAATTTATGGTTGACATATTTTATTGATTTTTTTCACAAATTAAAGGATTTCGATACTAAATTTTGATGTAAAAACGGCATTTGCCTCCAAAATTTGGATACCTTCTTTTTCAAATAGATCTCCGGAACTTCCATTAGTATCCGAATAGCCAAACCAGGGTTCGATGCAAAGAAACGGTGCATTCCTTTTTGTCCAAATTCCTAAATTTGGAAAATCTTCGAACTGTACTCTTAAAACTGGGTTTTCATTTTTCAAAATTGTCAATGAATTGGATTCTAATGTTTTGAAAATCAAGGCGTCATTTTCGAATAATTCGTAAGTCAATGGAATTTGTTTGTTTTGAGCTTCTATTTTTTTTGTTTTATTTGAAATCAAATCATTGTCCAAAAGATAATATTCCAAAGCTTCTTCTTTTTCGAATGCAATGGAATAATTTTCGAATTTCCCCGGTAAAGCAAAAGCGGGATGTGCTCCAATAGAAAACGGCAATGACGATTTTCCTTTATTACTGACTTTATATTCAATTAGTAAAGTACTTGCCTCTAGGGTGTAAATGATTTGCAATTCAAATGCAAATGGATACGCTTTTAGAGTTTCTTCAGAAGATTGAATCGAAAAAGTAGCGCTGTTTTCCTTTTTGTCAACTAGTTTAAACTCCATATCTCTGGCAAAGCCATGACGGGACAGATGGTATTTGATTCCATCGTAATGAAAGGAATTGTTTTTTAAAGTTCCAACAATAGGAAATAAAATAGGAGAGTGTTTACCCCAAAAATAAGGGTTTCCTTCCCAAATATATTCTTTATTGAGATTCGTTTTTAAAGAAATTAATTCAGCTCCTAAATGCTTTATTTCGGCAATTAGATTTGAGTTTTTAATGGTAGTTGTCAAAATGGTTTTTCAGTTGATTTAAAAATTAATTTTAATTGGTAAATATATTTTATAATTTTTAATAATAATTGGGATTGCACTTAATTTTATTCATTTAAAATGCAATCAATTCCTTTGAAATAGTTTAAAATCCTCTTTTTTTTCATTTATTTGTGATATAAATAGTAAAAAAATGAAAAACATTCGCTTCAGAGTCATACTATCTTTGACTTTATTATTGGGAGTTACCTGTATTTGGGCGCAGCAAACTCCTGTAAACGCATCCGGTAACTCAATTTCAAAATACGATTACCATGATGCTTTTGCTCCATTTTTTTATACAAAAAACGGAACAAGTACCCGTTCAGCAAGTGGTCAGCCGGGCGCTGAATACTGGCAAAACAGAGCCGATTATAAATTAACGGCTAAATTGGATGAAAATAATAACGAAATCACCGGAACAGGAATTATCACCTATACTAACAATAGTCCAGATAAAATGACTTTCGTTTGGATGAACCTGGACCAAAATTTATTCAAGGCAGATTCCCGTGGAAATGCAGTTGTACCTATTACAGGAAGCCGAAATGGGGCACAAGGTCAGATTTTTGACGGTGGGCATAAAATTAAATCGGTGAAAGTGATTTCGGTAAATAAAGGTAAATCAACTGAAACGGAGGCTAAATACCTAATTAGTGATACTCGCATGCAGGTTTTCCTTCCACAAGGATTGAATGCCAAAGGGGGAACTGTGAAAATTAAAATAGATTTTTCATTTATTGCTCCTTTTGAAGGTTCGGATCGTATGGGGGTTTTGGAGACTAAAAACGGTAAAATTTTTACTATAGCCCAATGGTACCCGCGCATGTGTGTGTATGATGATCTGAGAGGGTGGAACGTAAGTCCATATTTAGGAGCTTCGGAATTTTACCTGGAATATGGCGATTTTGAAGTGAATATCACGGCGCCTTCCAATCATATTGTGGTTTGTTCAGGTGAATTACTTAATCCTGCATCAGTTTATACAGCAGAAGAACAAAAGCGTTTGACGCAAGCGAAACTAAGTGACAAAACTGTTTTTATTCGTACTGCTGAAGAAGTTAACAATTTGGCAAAGACAGTTTCTAAGACGACTAAAACTTGGAATTATAAAATCAAAAATGCTCGTGATGTTTCCTGGTCTTCTTCGGCTGCATTTATATTAGACGCTGCAAAAATTAATTTGCCAAGCGGAAAAAAATCATTGGCTATCTCCGTTTATCCAGTAGAAAGCGCAGGAAATGATGCTTGGGGACGTTCAACAGAATATACTAAAGGGTGTATAGAAAATTATTCTAAAAGATGGTTGGAATATCCTTATCCAGCGGCTACCAATGTAGCAGGTAATGAAGGTGGAATGGAATATCCTGGAATCGTTTTTTGCAGTTGGGAATCCAAAGGAGAAGATTTATGGGGAGTGACAGATCACGAATTTGGACATATTTGGTTCCCCATGATTGTTGGTTCAAACGAGCGTATGTTCGCCTGGATGGACGAAGGATTTAATACTTTTATTAATTCACTAAGTGGTGTTGATTTTAATAATGGTGAGTACAAACCCAAGCCTTCGGATGCACATTTATATGCGGATTATTATACTAATCCAAAAAATGAAACGATAATGAGTTCACCCGATAATATGAAAGAGGCCAACATAGGTCTATTATGTTATTCCAAACCTAGTGCAGGGTTAGTCATTTTGCGCGAGCAGGTTTTAGGGCCGGAACGGTTTGATTTAGCGTTACGTACTTATGTAGAACGTTGGGCATACAAACATCCAGCACCGGATGATTTCTTCAGAACAATAGAAAACGTTGCCGGTGAGGATTTAAGCTGGTTTTGGAGAGGTTGGTTTCAATATAATTGGCGTTTAGACCAAGGTGTTAACTCGATTAAATATATTAAAAATGATCCAAAACAAGGAGTTGTAATTTCAATTGAAAACCTAGAAAAAATGGCAATGCCGGTAGTTTTAGATATAAAAACTAAAAGCGGGAAGATAACCAGAGTTAAATTACCAGTTGAAATCTGGCAGAGAAACATAGACTGGTCCTTCAAGCACAATTCTACAGAGGAAATTGAAAGCATTACACTAGATCCTGACCATGTATTTCCAGACAGTAACGAAAGCAATAATATTTGGACATCAACAGTCGGTATGATTGATGTTGACATTATATTGGATGAGTATTTGGGGACCTATTCCAACAAAAACGTACCGATAAAAATTGTGTTTTCAGAAAAGAATACTGTTCTAAATGTTACGATGACGGATTATCCAAAGTTTACTGTTGAACGCATTGCAAAGGATACATTTGAATCTAAACAAGCAGGAATTACATTTAAATTCAATGAAAGTAAAAACAGTGTAGAAATGATATGGCCAAATGGCCAAAAAATACCTTTTACTAAGGAGTGATTTATATTTTTTCTGAGTTTAGTCGTAAAAAAAAACACCAACATATTTTTTCAATGTTGGTGTTTTTTTATAGGCAAAAGCCTGATTTTTTTATTCTGGAATCTGCTGACTCAAACAATGCAAGGTCCCAAAACCCCATATGAAATCAGTAGCGCTGATTCCTATTATTTCTCTGTCAGGAAAACATTCTGAAAGGATGTTTAAGGCTTTTCTGTCATTACTGTCATTAAAAGTAGGAACCAAAACACAATTATTTAAAATAAGGAAATTGGCATAACTGGCTGGCAATCGCAAACCGTCAAATTCCAAACGCTTAGGCATAGGTAAAGCTACAATTACAGGTGATTTGCCATTTTCCAGTTTGGCATTTTGCAATCTTTTTAAATTATCCTGCAACGGTTTGTAGTTGTTGTCTTCAGAATCTGTTTCTACAATAGTTACAATTGTGTCTTCGTTTATAAATCGGCATAAATCATCAATATGACCGTGCGTGTCATCACCTTCAATTCCGTCGCCTAACCAAATCACATTGGTAATTCCAAGATACTCCTTGAAGACAGCTTCATAATCGGCTTTGGTGAAATTAGGATTTCGAACCTGAATATCAGGATGCATCAGACATTCTTCTGAAGTCAGCAAAGTACCTTTTCCATTGGTATCGATAGCACCACCTTCAACAATTACCGGCTTGCCCTTATAGACCACTTGGGTAACTGGAATATTTAGGAATTCGCCCACTTTAGCAGGAACAAATTTGTCTAATTGAATATTTTTATACTTCGCCCATCCATTAAAATTAAAATTTAAGGCTTCTCTTTCGTTGCCGTTTTTTACGATTATCGGACCCGAATCACGCATCCAGCTTCTATTGGTTTTATGAATTATGTAGGAAATATTTGCAAGCGCAACATGAGCTGTTTCCAGCATGGTATTGACTTTTTCTTTTTGGTTTTCATCGGCAACAACCAAAATGACTTGTTCAAAAGTGGCTACTTTTTTAATAAATTCTACAAAAGCCCATTGAACTGCTTCGTATTTTCCCGGCCAGTCTTTTCCATTGTGCGGAAAACAAAGTAAAATGGCTTGTTGTTTTTCCCATTCGGCAGGAAATCTTCTATTATTTGTAGTCATACAGTATTTCTAATTATAAAGGAGTACAAATATAAACATTCAAGAGGATTTTAAAATAGATAGTAAAGATTCATTTTTGAGTACAGCATTAATTTATGGGATGATAATTTTAGTAAAGATTACATAATATTAAGTTAATTCATGTCGAGTTGGCGCGCGTTATTTTTGATAAAATTTTAAAAATACAGTTATGAAAAAGTATGGTATAGTACTGGCGGCAATTATGGTATTGTCAAGTTGTGAAAAGGATTTTAATAAAGAGCCGGAATTGGTTGTAAATGAAAATGCAGCAACTTTTAAAGAGATTGGGTCAATTACTATTGGTGGTGCCGGAGCTGCTGAAATAAGTGCGTATGATGAAGTTTCTAAAAAACTATTCACCGTTAACAACAGCAATACAAATAGGATTGACGTTATCGATTTATCGAATCCTTCAAGTCCGGTTTTTATAGCAAGTATAGATTTAACCCCCTTTAATGGAGCTTCAAATAGTGTCGCAACTTATAATGGCAAATTAGCAGTTGCATTAGAAGCAAAACCAAATAAGCAAGATGCTGGAAAAGTAGTGATTTTTGATGCGACGAATTACAGTGTGATAAAAGAAATTACGGTTGGTGCTTTACCCGATATGATTACATTTTCTCCTGATGGGAACTATATTATGACCGCTAATGAAGGGGAGCCAAATGACGACTATTCGATAGATCCTGACGGCTCCGTATCCATTATTGCGGTAAATAATAATTATGCAGTGACAACTTTAAATTTCGGAAGTTTTAGCAGCCAATTAACTACGCTAAAAACCAAAGGGTTTAGAATTGCAAGTCCGACCAATAATTTCACCGCTGATATTGAACCAGAGTACATAACGATTTCTTCTGATTCTAAAACGGCTTGGGTAACATTGCAGGAGAATAATGGTGTTGCTAAAATTGATTTGGCATCAAAAAAAATTACAGCACTTTTTCCATTGGGTTTTAAAGACTACAACCTTGCTGAAAATGCAATCGATATTAGTGATAAAGATGGTGGTGTTTTGGCCAATACATGGAAAGCAAAAGGAATGTTTCAGCCGGACGCAATCAGTAATTTCGAAATTAATAAAACACCTTATTTCGTTACAGCAAATGAGGGCGATGCAAGAGAATATACTGCTTTTGTAGATGTAAAAAGAATCAGTAGTTCTTCGGTTGTTCTTGATCCAATAGCATTTCCTAACGCTGCAGCTTTAAAAGCGGAGGCAAGTATGGGTAGGTTGAATATCAATACTAAAATGGGTGATACAGATGCAGATGGAGATTTTGACGAATTAGTTTCTTTTGGAGCCCGATCTTTTTCTATTTGGAATGGAAATACAGGAGAAATGGTATTTGACAGTAAAAATGAATTGGATAAGAAAGCACATGAATTTGGTATCTATGATGATAGTCGAAGTGATGATAAATCAGTAGAGCCAGAATCAGTTGTTGTTGCTAAAATGGGCGATAAAATGATTCTTTTTGTTGGATTAGAAAGAGTGGATGCCGTTATGGTATATGATGTTACCAATCCAGCGGCTCCAAAATTTTTACAGACTTTTAAAACGGGTGATGCTCCTGAAGGATTACTTTTTATACCAGCGCACAAGAGTCCTACAAAAAGGAGCTTAGTTGTTGTCAGTAGCGAAGGTGATGGTGTCGTTAAAATATTTCAACCTGATTTGAATTAGATCCGGAAGTTTATTTAAATAAAAATCCCTGCTTAGAATTATTTCTCAGCAGGGATTTTTGATTTTGGAAAGCTATTTAGTCAATCGCTCTTTTTGTAATATCTCCAAAAGCGTCTATTCTTCTATCTCTAAAGAATGGCCAGTTCTGACGTACATTTTCCTGTAAGTCCAGATCCACTTCAGCAATCAGGATTTCTTCTTTATCATGGGAGGCTTGTGCCAAAATTTCGCCTTGTGGTCCCGCTATAAATGAAGATCCCCAAAACTGGATTCCTGCTGTATCAGGCAAATATTGTTCTAATCCGATTCGGTTTGCTGCAGCGACATATACGCCATTGGCGACTGCATGTCCTTTCATCACACTCATCCAGGCACCATGTTGGTTCTCACCGTATTGCTCTTTTTCTTGCGGATGCCAACCAATTGCTGTTGGGTAGAACAAAACTTCAGCACCTTGTAGCGCAGTCAAACGAGCTGCTTCCGGATACCATTGATCCCAACAAATTAATGTTCCGATTTTTCCTTTCTGGGTGGGAATAGTTTTGAAACCTAAATCACCAGGTGTAAAATAGAATTTTTCATAAAAATGCGGATCATCCGGAATGTGCATTTTTCGATACAACCCTGCTTCTGACCCGTCAGTGTCAATGATGTAAGCACTATTGTGGTAAATTCCGGCCATTCTTTTTTCAAAGAAAGGAACAATGATCACCACGCCTAATTCTTTTGCCAAAGCGCTAAAAGCGATAAACGAAGTGCTGTATAAAGGCTCTGCCAAAGCAAAATTATCTACATCTTCACTCTGACAAAAATAGTGACTGCTGTATAATTCCGGTAATGAAATGACCTCGGCTCCAAGGTTGGCAGCATCACGCACCCAACTCAAACATTTTTTCAAATTGTTTTCGGCAACATCATTAAGATTCAATTGAATGACCGCTATTTTGTATTTCTTGTTTGGCATGACTAAAATTTTAGAGTGCAAAAATAGTGAATTTTATAAAGAGTAGAAAGTAAGGGTAATGTGTTTTTTTTTAGGGTTTAATTGATTCTCTGGCAATATCGTATTGGATTTTCTAAAAACTACGCTGTAGTCAGGAGCACTCGGCGCGTTTGATTGTATATTAATTTTTAGTTGTTTATAATTTTATTGCTCCTTTAGGAACGGTATTGCCAATGTTCGTTTTTTTAGAATAATCCAAATTTGCAGAAGAGACTAATTCAATATTTTCGCATGCTGCTCCATTAATGACAACTGCTTTGGTGGATGTCGAATTAAATTCAATATTTTTAAAGGACATGTTTTTACCATTATAGATGTCAAATACAGTAGTGTCCTGTATATCTAATTTTACATTACTGATTTTGATTCCATTGGCATCAATAATCGAAAAGCCTTTTTCTGCTTTTGCAGTCAAATTAGAAATCTGGATGTTTTCAAGGTTCATTTCAGGTAAACCCTGTAGAAATACTGCCTGATAAGCGCCATTGATTGTTATATTTTTTATCGAAATATTTTTGAACTGCGGCGTTTGGTCATTTACGGGAACCATTTTTGTGCTAATTTTATTTCCTCCTTCAGCCAAAGTTTCTGCAATGGATTTTCCGCCATAATAGAGGTCGAAAGAAATGGCTTGTGATGGAATATCAATCATAAAAATATCAGAAATAAAGATGTTTTCTACGATACCGCCACGACCGCGTGTACTTTTAAAACGCAATCCAACATCAGTTCCCATAAACGTACAATTAGAAACGTGCATATTCTTTACGCCACCGGACATTTCGCTACCCACAGTCACGCCGCCGTGTCCATGATAAACGATATTGTTTCTTATAACAATGTTTTCGCATGGAACAGCTCTTATCCGGCCATCTTTATCTTTTCCCGATTTAATACAAATGGCATCATCACCCACATCAAAACTTGAATTTTCAATGATGACATTTTTACAGGATTCTACGTCAAGCCCATCTCCATTTTGAGAAAACCAAGGATTGCGAATCGTCACATTGCGGACAATTAAATCTTCTACCATTAAGGGATGTATGCACCAGGCAGGAGAGTTTTGAAACACGGGACCATCAAACAATACTCGTTTACTGTTTTGAATGCTTACCATTACAGGACGAAGAAAATCACGAATTGCTTCAAATTCTTCTTTAGTTTTTAAATCCGGGCGTACGTTTTGGTCGGCATTTTGGTTCCCTTTTACATATTGCTCAGATGGATACCAACTTTCTTTTTTATCGTTAAGCACTCCGCCTGTAGCAATCAGTTTTTTCCATTGGCTTTCTGTTACCTTACTCTTTTTTACCATACGCCAAACTTCGCCTGAACCATCCCAAACACCTTTGCCGGTGAAGGCTACGTTTTCAACGTTTTTACCGTAAATAGGAGAGATACATCGCCAGGTATTTAATCCTTCAAAACTGGTTTCGATAATTGGATACAAATCTTTATTAGTAGAGAATTTTATTAACGCTCCGGTTTCTGCATGCAATTCGATGTTGTTTTTTAGAATGATTGGACCTGTAAGCCAAATTCCGGGAGGAATTATCACTTTTCCACCTCCTTTTTTTGACACAGCAGCAATTGCATCGGCAAAAGCCTTAGTATTTAAAACATATCCTCCATTGGTAGCACCAAAATCTTTTATGTTTACAGTATTGTTCGGAATTGATGGCTCGTTGACTTTTGCCATTTTGAATTCAATGTTTTTATACGTTTCATTTGACTCGAAAGTATTGCCGACACTATTTTTTGAACAGCTTGTTATTAAAACTGCCAAAACAATACATAATAGGTTAATTGATTTAGTTATCATTCTTATTTAATTAAATTTATTTTATAGTATTTAAAAATTCATAAAAGCATTTGGCTTATTTTGCTTGGGTGTAATGCGTATTTTATAAATGGCACCTTTAAACCATGACACTTTGTTTAAGCGAACTTCAATAGAAGTCTGCCCTGTTCCAATTGGAAGAAAAGAAAATTCTTCCTGTAATTCCTGTTTTCCATTTACATAAGTGGTTAGACTTTTTGGTGTTATCACAAAAGCAACATGATGCCATTGCCCTAAAGGATGAATTAGTTTCTCCTCCACAAGTGTTTTTTTATTGGTGCCTGAAACGGCGAAAGCATCGAAGTACCAGTTGGAATCAACCGCTCGAATTTCAAGTAACATACGGTCTTTCTTAATTTCGCCTATGTGCAGGATTCTTTGCTCAAACGGAGCATTTATCTCCGGTTTGAATATCATTTCCACAGTAAATTCCTGAAGTGAATTCAGCGGCATTTCGTTTAATAAAAAAGCATCGTCTATTCCATTAAAAGAAACTGCTTCTCCATAGGGAGAATTGATTATTTGAGGTTTTCCACTAATTTCAATAGCACTTGATTTCTCACGGAGCAAATTGGCTAGTATCCATTCTGTTTTTTTAATCGTTTTATTCTTGATTTCCTGGGTTTGCCCTTTCGAAACGAGAGAAAAACTGATAAAAAGTACTGCAATTAATCGTATAGTTGTTCCCATCTATTTACTTTATGTTTTAAATCCAGAGCAATTGTATTTTGCATTTATTAATTAGATTTTGTTTAAAAAAGTATTCTGTTTACTACTAAAAACAAAAATGTAATCGATTACCCAAATGTATCCAATAAATGACTATTTACAAATTAATTCCGATAAAAATACAGAGTGTACGATTTTACGAGACAAAACAAACCTGTTTCTAACACGCTCCGGCGAGGATAGTTAGTTGTTGGGTACGGTTTGTACCAGGGCGATTGCCAAATGTAAAAGTAAATAGATGCAGGCTCAGGCTTACTTTTTATATAATCGAATCCATTTTAGTTATTGACAGCACTAAAAGGGATTCGATTTTGTGTTCCTTACTTTTTTCCAATCACCTTTTTAAATAGATTTACGATTCCCAAAACAATCAGACCAATCAGAAGTCCGATACAAAATTCTTTTAAAATTGACGGTAATTGGGGTAGCAAATGATGTAAAAAATCAATATTATGCACAAATATACCACCAGCTACTAAAATCAAAGCGATTGTACCTATAACTGCTAAACTTTTAATTACTTTTGGTAGGGCCTGTACCAGTATATTCCCTATAAATTTTGATAAACTACGCTCGTCATTATTCATTGCAATTAGTTTAAAACCTAATTCATCCATTCGTACTATCATTGCTACAATTCCGTAAACACCTACAGTTGCAATTATTGCAATTATGGAAACAACAGTAATCTGTATTGAAATGGGTTTTCCAATTACGGTGCCCAGTGCAATAATGATAATCTCTACTGATAAAATAAAATCGGTCACAATTGCTGATTTTATTTTTTCTTTTTCGAGTGCTAAAACTTGCTCTTCTGTAAAAGTTTCCATTGTAATTTCAGCTTTTACATGCTTATGAGGAAATAGATATTCGTATATTTTTTCTGCACCTTCATACGCTAAAAAAAGCCCGCCAAGAAGCAAAATTATTATAATAGCCAAAGGTGAAAAAGCACTTAGCAGAAATGCTATTGGTAAAATGATTAATTTATTAATAAATGATCCTTTAGCAATTGCCCATAATACAGGGATTTCTCGTGAAGAAATAAATCCGGAAGCTTTTTCTGCATTAACAGCTAAATCATCACCTAATATACCAGCAGTTTTTTTTGCTGCAAATTTGCTCATTACTGCAATATCGTCCATCATTGCTGCGATATCATCTAATAGTGCGAAAAAACCTGATGCCATTATAATTTGTTTTAGGAACTGCGTTGCTTTTGGGATTGCCTTACCAAAATTTGAGTAACGAGTTTTGATTGTTTATTGCTGCGAAGCTACTACTTTTTGACTTACTCTATTTATAAAAAAAGTAAATTTTTAGTTAAATATTCACCCAAAATGTTTCGGTTAGTAGTACTGTTTTTATTTACTTTTGAAATAAAAAGAATATGGGATTCAAACAGGTATTTACAGCCAAATTAGATTGGCTCTTTTCTAAAAAGGGAGGGAGAACGTATGCTAAAAGTCATACCATTACGATTGACGGGAAGGCTGTTTTAAATGTTTCGGCTGCTAAAGCTTTCAAAGGTGATCCTGCTTTATACAATCCTGAAGACCTCTTATTGAGCAGTGTTGTTTCCTGTCACATGATGTCGTACCTCTATGTTTGTAAACAAAATGATATTGACGTAGTGTCTTATACGGACGAAGCACAGGCAACCCTTGAGGTGATGGATGACGGTAGCGGGCGTTTTATTGGAATTAAACTGAATCCCAGAGTTCGTATTAGCAACAAAGAAAAAATAGCAGAGGCACTTAGCTTGCATAAAAAAGCAAACCAACTCTGTTTTATAGCCAATTCGTGTAATTTTCCAATTGTGCACTTTCCAATATGTGAAATTGCAGCTATAAAATAATGTGGTTTCTCCTTTTTCTTAATTATAAAATACCAATTAAATCAGAGGGTTGGTTTAATACATATTTTGCTCCATTTGAAAGCAATTCTTCTTCTGGTCTATAGCCCCATAAAACCCCAACGGCAAACATATTGGCATTCGTTGCCGTCTGCATATCAATACCGGAATCCCCTATGAAAATGATTTCTTCGGCTTTTAATCCAAAGTTTTTACTTATTTCCACTGTTTTAAACGGATTTGGCTTTTTTAGTGTTTCTGTCGTCAAGCCTATTATTGGGTCAAAATAATCAGGAAATAGGGTTGTTGTAATTTCCTTTGTTAGGTCATCTGCTTTATTCGAGAACACGCTTAGTTTTATATTGCGTGATTTTAATTCGTCTAATAATTCGAATATCCCATCATAGGCTTTTGTTTTATGCGTACAAATGTCACGATATGCTGCTGTCATCAAAAGGTAACAACGGTCAACCTGTGTTTCATCATTGGCTGTGGCAGGTAGTGCTTTGCTTACCAGATTTCTAAGGCCGCTACCTATGAAATATTGATAGGTATCATAACTATGTGTAGGGAAGTTGAGACTTTGTAGGATACTGTTCATCGCATCCGCAATATCTTCAAGTGAATTCACCAGTGTTCCGTCTAAATCAAAAATAATTCCTTTAAATTTCATTTTTTATTTTTATAAGAATCGAAAAATTTAGCATTTCGATTCTTTGGATATCAGGCCCAAAGATAGGGATATTGTTTTTTCTCATTCGCAGTTATTGCATTTGTTTTGTTGCTCCTAAAAAGCATAAAAAAACACCAGCCTTTCGACTGATGCTTCTTATCCGCTTAGACAAAGTTCAAAACTTAGGCATAGCTTTTTTAGGGTAAACTCTTTAGCTTACCAATTCACTTTGATTTCTAAAAACCAACTTTCCATCAAATGCATCTATCAAAACGATGCTGTCTGTCGTTATTTTTCCCGATAGAATTTCTTTGGATAATTCATTGAGAACATCTCTTTGAATCACTCTTTTCACGGGTCTCGCTCCAAACTGCGGATCATATCCTTTTTCGGACAAATAGGCTATGGCTTCCGGAGTGGCATCCATCGTAATGCCTTGTTGCGCCAGCATTTTGGTTACACTTTTTAACTGCAAACCTACAATTTGAGCAATATTTTCACTGGTAAGCGGAGTGAACATTACGATTTCATCAATACGATTGATGAATTCCGGACGCACCGTTTGTTTCAATAGCCCCAATACTTCCACTTTTGCAGCTTCGGTTGTGGCTTCCAAACTTCCTTTTAGATTGTCAAATTTATCTTGAATAATCTGGCTTCCCATATTTGAAGTCATGATAATGATCGTATTTTTAAAATCGGCAAGACGCCCTTTATTATCCGTTAAACGCCCTTCATCCAAGACTTGTAGCAAGATATTGAATGTATCCGGATGCGCTTTTTCAATCTCATCCAATAAAATCACGGAATAGGGTTTTCTACGAACGGCTTCTGTTAATTGACCACCTTCATCATAGCCCACATATCCCGGAGGTGCACCCACCAAACGGCTTACGCTGTGGCGTTCCTGGTATTCGCTCATGTCGATACGGGTCATTGCATTTTCATCGTCGAATAGATATTCGGCTAAGGCTTTTGCCAATTCTGTTTTACCAACTCCCGTTGTACCCAGGAAAAGAAAGGTTCCCACCGGTTTTTTCATATCCTGCAATCCGGCACGGCTTCTGCGTACAGCATCACTCACCGCCTGAATTGCTTCTTCTTGTCCTACGACTCTGTGATGCAATTCATCTTCCAGTTTCAGTAGTTTTTCTCTTTCGCCCTGAAGCATTTTCATCACTGGAATTCCGGTCCATTTGGCCACGACTTCAGCAATATCTTCACGGGTAACTTCTTCTTTTATCAAGGATGTTCCGGATTGGTTTTCCTGTAATTCCTTGAGTAGAATATCCAAACGTTCTTGTGCTTCTTTGATTTTGCCATAACGAATTTCGGCTACCTTTCCATAATCACCATCACGCTCGGCACGTTCTGCTTCGTATTTGAAGTCTTCAATTTCAGTTTTTACCGTTTGAATGTTATCGACTACATCTTTTTCTGATTTCCATTTGGCGTAGATTTCGTTGCGATCTTCTTTGAGGTTCGCTAAATCCATTCCTAAAATTTTGAGTTTGCTCTCGTCCTTTTCTCGTTTAATTGCTTCAATTTCAATTTCTAATTGCATGACTTTTCGATCCAAAACGTCAAGTTCTTCGGGTTTAGAATTGATTTCCATGCGCAGTTTAGAAGCTGCCTCGTCCATTAAATCGATGGCTTTGTCCGGAAGAAAACGATTCGTAATATAACGTTGTGATAATTCTACAGCGGCAATAATTGCCTCATCTTTAATTTGAACTTTATGGTGTGTTTCGTATTTTTCTTTGATTCCGCGTAAAATTGAAATGGCACTTTCGGTATCTGGTTCTTCAACCATTATTTTTTGAAAACGTCTTTCGAGTGCTTTATCTTTCTCAAAATATTTTTGATATTCATCTAATGTTGTGGCTCCAATGGCACGCAGTTCGCCACGAGCCAGGGCCGGTTTGAGAATATTAGCGGCATCCATAGCACCTTCGCCGCCGCCAGCTCCCACAAGGGTGTGAATTTCGTCAATGAACAGTACGATGTCCCCTTCGGCAGAAGTCACTTCTTTGACAACAGATTTTAATCGTTCCTCAAATTCCCCTTTGTATTTGGCGCCAGCAATCAGTGCTCCCATATCGAGAGAGTAAACGATTTTATCTTTTAAATTCTCAGGAACATCTCCATCGACAATTCGGTGCGCTAATCCTTCTGCAATGGCGGTTTTACCTACCCCGGGTTCACCAACCAGCATTGGATTATTTTTGGTTCTGCGGGTTAGAATTTGTAAAACGCGGCGAATTTCCTCGTCGCGACCAATAACAGGATCTAGTTTTCCGGTTCGGGCAAGTTCGTTTAGGTTCTTAGCGTATTTATTTAGTGAATTGTAGGTTTCCTCAGCAGATGCCGAAGTCACTCTTTCCCCTTTTCTCAATTCGTCGATAGCGGCTTTTAGTCCTTTTTCGGTAACTCCCTGGTCTTTTAAAATTTGAGCAACTTTGCTTTTAGAACCAAATATGGCTAAAAGTAAATGCTCTATAGAAACGAATTCATCATTCATTTTTTTTGCTATAATCTCCGCTTCGTTCAATGTGGAGTTAGCGGTTCTGGAAAGCATAATTTCGCCACCGGAAACTTTCGGGAAGCTTTGTATCGTGCTGTCTACTATTTGTTCCAACAAGCTCACATTTACGTTGAGTTTCTTCAATATAAAAGGCGCTACATTTTCATCTACTTCAAAAATAGCCTTGAAAATATGTTCGTTTTCTATTTGTTGTTGCCCGTGGCTTTGCGCCAATTGCTGGGAAAGCTGAATCGCTTCCTGGGATTTGATTGTAAATTTATTTATGTTCATGACCTTATATTGTTTTGTGTTATTTGACTAACTTTGCAAATTATATTCAATATATATTCCAATACAATAATACAGACAAATTGACGGAAATTTCATGATTTTTATCATACTTTAAAGTCAAATTGTCTTAAAATAAGACAATTATGAGTTTTTTTAAAAATATTTTTAATAGTTCAGAAGACAAGGATTTAAAAGAAAACAAAATTAACTGGAATGAACTAACCGATTTAGGACAACTGAATGAAATTATTTTCACTTCGAATGAAAAACCGGTAGTGATTTTTAAACACAGTACCCGTTGCAGCGTAAGCAGGATGGCACTGAAACAGTTTGAAAATGAGTTTGATAGCTTAGATAAAGTTACGCCTTATTTTTTAGATTTAATAACACATCGCGATATTTCTAACGAGATAGCGAATCGTTTTGGAGTTACTCATCAATCGCCACAATTACTATTAATAAAAGACGGAATCGCAGTTTACAATGTTTCGCATAGCGATATTGATGCGCGGGAATTGGGAAGGAAGGTTTAAAACGCAACGTTTAATTTCAAAATACAAAAAAATCCATTCTAAAAAAAAATAGAATGGATTTTTTTGTAACAACTGCTTGGTTTTGAATTAATAAGAATCTTTCATTTTATTTTTTATGGCGGCTAAACAAAGGTTGTTAATACTCCCTTCATGAGTATGCTTTGTTTCTTTAGGAGATTTAAAAGTGCCATTTTCTAATTGTTCTGCGACGGCCTTATAAGCATCTCTAAAAGGCATTCCGGCAACCACCATTTCGTTTAAGGAATCTACCGTAAACAAATAATCGTATTTTTTATCGTCTAGGATGTGTTCTTTTACCTTAATGTCTTTGATAGCAAAAATTGCGATATCCAAACACGCTTTTAAGTTTTGAATTGCTGGAAATAACCCCTCTTTCAACAATTGTAAATCCCTGTGATAACCACTTGGGAGGTTGTTGGTAATTAAAGTGATTTCGTAGGGTAAAGCTTGAATTTTGTTGCATTTTCCACGAATTAATTCGAATACATCAGGATTTTTCTTATGCGGCATAATGCTGGAACCTGTTGTCAGATGCGAAGGCAAAGTAATAAAATCAAAATTCTGACTCATGTACAGACAGACGTCCATGGAGAATTTGGATAGGGTAGCGGCAACGCTACTCATCGCAAAAGCAACTGTTTTCTCTGATTTTCCACGGCTCATTTGTGCTGCTACAGAATTGAATTTTAAAGTCTCAAAACCCAATTGCTCTGTAGTGAATGTTCTGTTGATAGGGAAGGAACTTCCATATCCTGCAGCGGAACCTAATGGATTTTGATCTACAATCTTTAAAGCAGCATTCAGCATCGTTACATCATCAATTAAGCTTTCGGCGTAGGCAGAAAACCACATTCCAAAAGAAGATGGCATAGCAATTTGAAGGTGTGTATACCCTGGCAATAAAACGTTTTGATGTTTTTCTGCTGATTCCATCAGCAAATCAAAAAGGCTTTTTACTTGTTCTTTCAGTTCTTTAAGAACGTCTTTCAGATATAAATTAACGTCTACCAAAACCTGGTCGTTGCGAGAACGGGCAGTGTGAATTTTTTTCCCGGCGTCGCCTAGTTTTACCGTTAGTAAATATTCGATTTTGGAATGGACGTCTTCAAAACTGTCTTCGATTTCGAATTGTCCATTTTCAACATCTTTTATAATTTCTTCTAATGCCAAAACCAAAGAAACAGTTTCTGAATCTGTTAAAAGACCGATTTGACCTAGCATTTTTGCATGTGCAATAGAACCTAAGGCATCATATTTTGCTAGAACCAGATCCAGTTCTCTGTCATTTCCAACTGTAAAATGTTCGATTTGTTTATCGGTTGGTATTCCTTTTTCCCAAAGTTTCATAAGATAGTTATTTTAACCAAGTAGGCTTTTGAACCCTGACAGGGTTTGTTTTATTGTTTGAAAAAATCAGTTAATATTTTAATATACAATTGAATTCCTTCTTCTATTTCGTTTATGAATATAAATTCGTCTGCCGAGTGTGACCGCAGGGTTTCACCAGGTCCTAATTTCAGGGATTGACAGCTCAAAACAGATTGGTCCGACAGCGTAGGCGACCCGTACGTTGTTCTTCCCAGTGCGATTCCGGCTTGTACCAATCCATGTGTAACAGGAATTGATGACGCATTCAAATGCATAGAACGCGGATTGACCTCGGCAGTTAAATGCTGTCTTACGGTATCTAAAATTTCCTGATTATTATAACAATCATTCACCCTGATATCGATAACCAGATGACATTCGGCAGGGACTACATTGTGTTGTTTTCCAGCAGTCACTTGTGTTACGGTCATCTTTACGGGACCTAAAACCTCCGATACTTTTTCAAATTGATAGCTGTTAAACCATTGAATAACAGGTATCGCATTGTAAATCGGATTATCCGGATTGTTATGCGCGGCGTGACTTGCGGTACCTTTTACGATGACATCGAGTACCAATAAACCTTTTTCGGCTACGGCCAATTGCATCAAAGTAGGTTCTCCAACTATGGCACATTCCAGCTCCGGTAAATGTTTTAGTACACTGTTTAATCCATTTTTTCCGCTGCTTTCTTCTTCGGCTGACGCTACCATCACAATATTATAAGGCAGATTTTCATTGGAATAGAAATGAACAAACGTGGCTAAAAGGGAAACCAAACAACCACCGGCATCATTACTTCCCAATCCGAATAATTTACCATCTTTTAGGATGGCTTGAAAAGGATCGTTAGTATAGCCTTGATTTGGTTTTACGGTATCGTGGTGTGAATTCAGTAAAAGCGTTGGTTTGGTCTTGTCAAAATGGGTATTGAATGCCCAAACGTTATTATTTTCTCTGTCGAAAGGAATGCTGTTTTGCGTAAACCATTTTTCGATTAAAAGTGCTGTTTTGTCTTCTTCACTTGAAAAGGAAGGTGTTTCAATCAATGCTTTTAATAATGCAATAGCCTCTTGTGTAAGGATTTCTATACTCTTCATAGTGTAATTGTAGTGTACAATGCCGTCGTGTCCTGCAACATTCTGTGATGACCAATTTTGATTTTTTGCACTCCTTTAGACAAACTATTGAAACAGTTGTCTAATTTAGGAATCATGCCCGAATGTATCGCTTTTTCGGATTTTAATTTCGAATATAATTCTTGATTTATCGTCGAGATTACTGAAGAATCATCTTCGGCATCATATAAAACTCCTGGTTTTTCAAAACAATAATTCAAAGTTACTTCAAAAATTTCAGATAAAGCTATTGCCAATTCACTTGCGATGGTATCGGCATTCGTATTTAATAATTGTCCTTTTCCATCGTGTGTTATTGCGCAAAATACTGGAATAATACCATTTGAAAGTAACGTTTCCAATACTTTTGTATTTACTTTTTTTACATCGCCTACAAAACCATAATTGATTGTCGGATGGTTTCTTTTGTCAGATTGAATTAAATTCCCGTCAGCACCGGAAAATCCCATCGCATTGGTATTAGATGCCTGCAATTGAGCAACAATATTTTTGTTGATTTGTCCGGCATAAATCATCACAACCACATCAAGCATAGCGGCATCGGTAATTCTTCTTCCATCAATCATTTGAGGGACCAAACCGATACTTTCTGCCATTTTAGTAGCTGATTTTCCTCCGCCATGAACGAGTACTTTATAGCCTTCAATTTTAGAAAAATCAGATAAAAACTGTGACAGTTCTGTTGGGCTATCAATAATGTTTCCCCCAATTTTTATTATGGTTAGTGGTTTTTTATTCTCCATTTTCCAATATTTTTTGCAGCACTAATTGGGCAGCGTATGTTCTATTATTGGCTTGCTCGATAACAATTGAATTTTCGCTGTCTATTACTTCGTCCGTAACAATTACATTACGTCTTACTGGCAAACAGTGCATGAATTTAGCATTGTTGGTCAGTTTCATTTTATCGGCAGTTACGGTCCAGTTTGGGTCAGAATTTGTAATCTGGCCGTATTCATTGTAATTGCTCCAGTTTTTAGCATAGATAAAATCTGCGTTTTCGAATGCTTTATTCTGGTCGTGTTCAATCTTGGAATCTTTAGTGATTTCAGGATTCAATTCGTACCCTAGTGGATGCGTAATGACAAAATCGGCATCTTGTAACTGCATCATTTGCACAAAGGAATTGGCAACAGCTTGAGGTAAGGCTTTAGGATGTGGGGCCCAGGTCAAAACTACTTTCGGTCTGTGTTTCGTTTTGTGTTCCGCCATAGTTATAGCATCAGCTAATGACTGTAAAGGATGTCCCGTAGCACTTTCCATGTTAACAACTGGTACAGTGGCATATTTTAAGAAACCGGAAAGTACGATTTCTGCATTGTCTTTTTCTTTGTCTGCAAGTCCGGCAAAAGCTCTGATGGCAATAATATCACAATATTGAGAAACAACTGCTGCCGCTTCTTTAATGTGTTCGGAAGCGCCTGAATTCATGATAGCTCCATCTTCAAACTCCAATGTCCATCCTTCGCTGGTAAAATTCATTACCATCACGTTCATCCCCAAATTCAAAGCTGCTTTTTGGGTACTCAAACGGGTTCTAAGACTGGAATTAAAAAACAGCATTCCCAAGGTTTTGTTTTTACCCAGTTTTTTATTTTTAAGCGGTTTTTTTTTGATTTTTAATGCTTGTTTCACCCATTTGTTGAGCGAATCTATGTTTTGTATGGAGATATAGTTCATGGTTATATAATTTTAGTAAAAGGTATTTCGTTTTTTAAAGCTTTCAAAATAAAGTTGTCTTCCAGCCCATTGACAATCCAAGTTTCAATATTAGCGGATTTGGCAATTGCCGATGCTTCTATTTTGGATTGCATTCCGCCAGTTCCGTGTGAAGATTTAGAATCGCCAATTTCTTTTTGCAATAATTTTAAATCGGTTACCAGAGAAATAGTTTCAGGGACGGCATCATTGATTGAGGATTTAGTATATATTCCGTTCGTATTGGTAGCAATGATCAGAATGTCAACATTTAATAAAACGGCTGTTAAAGCGGCTAATTTATCATTATCACCAAATCGAATCTCATCTGTTGCCACGGTATCATTTTCATTGATGATCGGGATGTAACTGTTTTTGACTAAGACATTGATTGTGTTTACTATGTTTACTTTGGATTGTTCTTTTTCGAAATCAGAATAAGAAAGCAAACATTGCGAAATTAGTAATCCTAAATCACTGAAATTTTCATGATAAATCCGCATCAAATGAGGCTGACCAATAGAGGCCAACGCTTGTTTTACAAAAACATCTTTGTCTTGACTTTCCAGCTTTACAAATTGTTTGGCAGCAGCAATGGCACCTGAACTAACAATTACAAATTCGTAATCGTCTTTAAGGGCTGCTATCTGCATACCAATATCTTCAATCTTTCCTCTCGAAATATGATTTGTTTCTTTGGTTAACGTATTGCTTCCTAATTTTAATAAAATTCTTTTTTTACCTGATTTGTCCATTTCCGTAAATATACCACTTATTAGTAACTAAATGTTGCAATCCAATTGGTCCGCGTTGGTGTAATTTGTCCGTGCTGATCGCCAATTCTCCACCTAAACCAAATTGTCCTCCATCAGTAAAGCGAGTCGAGGCATTTTGATAAACAGCTGCAGTATCTACGTTTTCCATGAATTCCTGAGCAATTGTATTATTTTTTGTGATTATAGAAGCCGAATGTCCACCACAGTATTTGTTGATTTTACCAATAGCTTCTTGGTTTGAATCTGTAGTTCCAATAACAATTTTATAATCTAAAAACTCTTCGTACCAAATTAAATCCGATTCAATCTGAGGAACGTTTGTTGCTTTCGAAATGCTTTCGTCTCCTAAAACGGTAACGTTTCTTTGTTGTAATTCCTCAATTATTTTCTTAGCAAAGGCTTCCCAGTTTTCAAGATTTGTATCGATTAAAACTTTATCTAAAGCATTGCAAACGGAGATGTTTGAGGTTTTTGCGTTAATTATAATAGCAAGTGCCTGGTCCAAATCCGCTTCAGCATTTACATAGACGAAATTATTTCCTCGGCCACTTATAATCACCGGGCAAGTAGCATGTTTCTTTACAAAAGCAATTAATTTTTCACCACCACGAGGAACGATTAAATCCACTTTTTGTGTTGGTTTTTCTAAAAATGCCTGAGTTTCTTCCCGATTGTAATTCAAGTATTCAACCCATTGTGTTGCTACATTGCTTTCTTTTAAGGCTTGATGCCACAAATCCACAATTTTTAAATTGGATAGCAAGGATTCTTTTCCGCCTTTCAGCAAAATTTTATTTCCGGATTTGAAAGCGATTCCTCCTGCTTCAACAGTAACATCAGGTCTGGATTCATAAATAATCATTATGGTTCCAAACGCCGCTGTTTTATTGATGATTTTCATTCCATTTGCATGGTCGAAATTAAAACGCTCTACGCCAATAGGATCTTCCTGACCGCACAATTGCTGCAAGGATAGAATCATACCGTCAATTTTGGCATCATCAACCAACAGCCGTTTTTCCATGGCCAGGTCATCCCCAGAATAATTATTTAAATCCTGTTGATTTATAGTTTTAAGGCTGGCTCTTTCTTGTTCAAGAAGTTCGGACATACGTCTTAAAACTGAATTTCGTCTTTCTATTGGTAACAGCGTATTCATAATTAGGACTGTATTTCTTTCAATGTTTCTTTTAAAGCTATAATAAAGGTATCGATTGCTTCCTTTGTGATTGTCAATGGAGGAAGAATTCTTAATAAATTTTTATTATTAGCATTTCCTGTAAAAATATGTTTGTCAATAATCATTTTTTTACGAAGAGTACTTACGTCAAAATCAAACTCTACACCCAGCATCAATCCTCTTCCTTTTACTTTAATTACTTCGGGAACCTGTTTGATAGCGTCTAAAAAATAGGCGTAGACATCGTTTACATTATCCATTAATTTTTGGCTTTCAATCACATCCAAAACTGCTATTCCGGCAGCACAAGCCAAGTGATTTCCGCCAAAAGTAGTCCCCAGAATTCCATAACTTGCTGTGAATTTTGGAGAAATTAAGATTCCACCAATAGGAAATCCGTTACCCATTCCTTTAGCGAGTGAAATAATATCCGCTTTTATTGCATGATGTTGGTGCGCGAAAAATTTCCCGCTTCTTCCGTATCCTGACTGCACCTCGTCTAAAATTAAAACCACATCGTATGCTGCACATATTTTTTCCAGTTCCTGAAAAAATTCAGTTGTACCCTGGTCTAAACCTCCAACACCTTGAATCGGTTCGATAATAACAGAAGAAACATCTCCTTTTTTTAATTCGTTTTCTACCAGTTCGATTCTATTCAAGGGTAAAAAAGTAACGATTTGCTGTGCATTGATCGGCGCAACAATTTTTTTGTTATCCGTAACGGCAACTGCCGCCGAAGTTCTTCCGTGAAAGGAATTGTCAAAAGCAATTACTCTTGTTTTATTGTTGTGAAAAGAGGCTAATTTTAATGCATTTTCATTGGCCTCAGCACCAGAACTGCATAAGAATAAGGTGTAATCTTCCAATCCTGAAAGTTTTCCTAATTTGGCTGCCAGTTCTACCTGTAATGGATTCTGGATCGCATTGGAATAAAAACCAATGTTATCCAGTTGATTTTTTAATTTGGCAACATATTCCGGTTGTGTGTGTCCTATGGAAATTACCCCATGGCCACCATATAAATCTAAATATTCTACTCCTTTTTCATCTGTAATAGTGCAATCAAGTGCTTTTACAGGAGTGATGCTATATAATGGGTAAACGTCAAATAAGTTCATTTTTTAGTATTTTAAATGTTGAATTTTAAAACAGAAAATTAAAATCCGCTAGGTTTTAAATGTAATCCTGTAGTTTCATCCAGTCCAAACATTAAATTCATGTTTTGAATGGCTTGTCCCGAGGCTCCTTTTGTTAAATTATCAATTACTGAAGTAATCAATAGCCGGTTTCCTTTTTTCATTAAACTAATGATACATTTATTCGTTTGAACTACTTGTTTCATATTTATTCCAGTGGTAGTAACGGTTACAAAAGGTTGGTCTTTGTAAAAAGACTCGTATTTTGCAACTAGATCTTCTAAATTTTCTTCGATTGTTGTGTATAATGTTGCAAAAATTCCTCTGGCAAAATCACCTCTATTGGGTACAAAAATCAATTCGTTTGTGTAATCTGTCTGTAATTGGTTTACACTTTGGTTTATTTCACCCAAATGTTGGTGTTCAAAAGCTTTGTAATGCGACATATTATTGGATCTCCAGCTAAAATGCGTTGTTTCCGAAGGCGAAACTCCAGCTCCTGTACTTCCGGTTGTGGCATTGATATGAACATCAGCAGTAAGCATTTCGTTTTTTGCCAGTGGCAATAATGCCAATTGAATAGCTGTAGCAAAACAACCTGGATTGGCTATGAACTGTGCATTTTTGATAGATGCTTTGTTTAATTCAGGCAGTCCGTAAACGAAAGATTTACTGTCAAAATCTTTGTCTTTTGTCAATCTGAAATCATTTCCTAAATCGATAATTTTGGTATGGCTCGCAAATTGATTTTGCTCCAAAAATGATTTTGATTTACCATGTCCTAAGCACAAGAAAACAACATTTACATTCGGATTCACGGTATCCGTAAAATTCATTTCTATATCGCCCATCAAATCGTGATGCGCAACCGATAACGGTTTTCCGGCATTGGTAGTGCTGTAAACAAAATCAAGCGCTGCATTGGGATGGTACATCAATATTCTGATGAGTTCCCCTGCAGTGTAACCGGAGCCGCCAATTATTCCAACATTAATCATAATCAAGATGGTTTACTGATGAAAATATGTTTTGGGCATTCCCTAGAATTTTAATAAAACCTTTGGCATCGTCTGATGTCCAGGCGTTGTTCATTTCTCCGTATTGACCAAAACCGGTGTTCATAAGATCATTTTCAGATTCAATTCCGTCAAGCGAAAAGTGATATGGTTTCAACGAAACGGTTACGATTCCATTCACTGTTTTTTGAGTGTCTTCAAGGAACGTTTCGATATTTCTCATTACAGGATCCAAAAATTGTCCTTCATGAAACAACATTCCGTACCAGTTTCCTAATTGTTCTTTCCAATATTGTTGCCATTTTCCAAGCGTATGTTTCTCTAACAGATGGTGTGCTTTGATAATGATTAAAGGCGCAGCAGCTTCAAAACCAACTCTTCCTTTAATTCCGATTATCGTATCGCCAACATGAATATCTCTGCCGATAGCATAAGCACTGGCTAACTTTTCAAGAGCAACAATGTTATTTGAAGGTTTGTCTTTTTGGCCATTTACAGCAACTAATTCTCCTTTTACAAATTCCAAAGTCACTTTTTCTTCACCTTCTTTTTGCAATTGTGAAGGATAAGCTTCACTTGGTAAGGGAAGATTTGAAGTTAATGTTTCTTTGCCGCCTACGCTGGTTCCCCACAGTCCCTTGTTAATGGAGTATTGTGCTTTTTCCCAAGAATATTCAACACCATTAGCTTGTAAGTAAGCAACTTCCTCTTGTCTGGATAATTTTAAATCTCTGATAGGAGTGATGATTTCTATCTCTGGAGCGATGGTTTGGAAAATTAAATCAAAACGAATTTGGTCATTTCCTGCGCCAGTACTTCCGTGAGCGATTGCGTTTGCACCTACTTTTTTAGCATATTTAATAGCTTCCATAGCTTGGAAAACACGCTCAGCACTTACGGATAATGGATAGGTGTTGTTCTTTAATACATTTCCATAAATCAAATATTTAATAGCTTTATCGTAATATTTATCGACGATTGTAAGATTTGCATGTTGTGCACTTCCTAATTCGTAGGCTCTTTCTTCGATAGCGGCTAGTTCCGCTTCATCAAATCCTCCTGTATTTATAAGAACGGTATGAACTTCACATCCTTTTTCGTTTTTTAAATATTTTAGGCAATAAGAGGTGTCTAATCCTCCACTATAAGCTAATACAACTTTTTTCATGATATTATTTTTTTAAGAACAAGGCTTCTTTAATTGATTTTAATCTGTTTAATACTCTGACATTAAATGGGTGTTTGGGCGGGTCTTTAGGTTTTTCTTTTGGATCATAAAGCATTCCGGTACACAAACACATTTTGTTGTCTTTACTTTTTAGGATTTCGTAATTGGTACAGGTTTGACATCCTTTCCAAAAACTTGGATCGCTGGTAAGCTCCGAAAAAGGAACTGGTTTGTATCCCAAATCGGAATTGATTTTCATTACCGCTAAACCAGTAGTGATTCCAAATACCTTAGCATCCGGATATTTTTCCAGCGAATAGTCAAATACTTTTGATTTGATTTGCTTTGCTAAACCTAAATTTCTGTAATCAGGATGTACAATCAAGCCAGAATGTGCCACAAACTTACCGTGCTGCCAACTTTCGATATAGCAAAAACCAGCAAATTTACCATTGTCTAATGCAATGACAGCATCTTTGCTTTCCATCTTTTTCTGGATGTACTCAGGAGTTCTTTTAGCAATCCCAGTACCTCTCAATAGGGCGGACGATTCAATAGTATCGCAGATTTCCTGCGAATATTTATAATGTTCTTCCTGAGTTACAATGATAGAAATGTTCATTTCAAGAGATTAATTTTGAGTTAAAAAATGAGTTGGATTCAAGTTTTGAAAAACAAGAGTTGTACCAATCAAATGAAATATATACAAAAAAAGACATTGACCCGGCACATAGCATTATGTTGGCTAATGAACAGGAAAATATAGTTTTTTTAGGATATACTAATCCAATGGATAACTGGGATGATTTCAAAACGGTATAAATGAAAAATGAATAAAAAACAAAAACAAAACACGTTGTGGGTACTATATTATAGCATCCGTACTTCGGGAGAAGCCGTAGGTCTGTTTGTCCGTGATATAGAAGTTATATGTACACTTATATTATTCATGGGTGCAAAAATACAATTATTTTGCAAATAGAACACTTGTTTTGCTTTTTGTAACAAAATTTTAATACAATGTTTGTTTTTTATACCTAAAAAACTCCCTGTAACAGAATCGTTTCAGGGAGTCGGAGTCTTTCTGGTGGTATTGATCCGCATGATTAGTTTCGGAATTTATTTCGACTGATGATGTCTTTTAATTTGGCTTTCAAATCTTCTCCAGTGTCATACACCATTTGTTCGCTGGTAGGAAAAGCTATGGCTCTTTTATCAAAATAAGAGTAATAATTATCATCAGAAGCACGTCGATCTCCTTTATAGGTTGCATAGATGTTTTCAAAAACAAACTCACTTGTTAGCGGGAAGGATTGAATTAATTGGTTGCTTTTGAGGTTTATATAGTCAATTTTAGCTGTGATCTGACAAGATTTGAATTGCTTAAATTCATAAATTCGGGCGTTTACGGTTCTAAGATTGTCAACCATAACCACTTTGCCTTTTTCGTCTAATACTTCCTTTCCATTAGCGTCAATCAGTTTTTTAACACCATCTTTTATCATTCGTTCTTTTACAAATTCTCTCTCTTTGATTTGCTCCGGTGAAATGTAAATTTGTCTAAAATTAATTAGCATACCGTAATCGTACTCAATTCCTCTCTGTTTAGTGCTGTGGTAAACAGTCCATTTGTCGTTAAGGCCATAGGTGCTGAAATCTAACAGATCATTTTGCAGACCAGCAGGAATAATCATCCTGGTTTCATTTTTGGTGTACACTGAAACATAGTCGGACCCTTTTAATTTAGCTTCGTCCATGAGTTGTAAAACGTTTTTGTAATTTGGATTTATCTGATTCAGATAATCCAAATCATCATACGCCTTACGGAAATTGATTTTGTCAGAAGTCAACATTAACTTTTTTGCATTACCATATAAATAAGCGGATAAGGCATTTTTGCTATCTATAATTTGATCGTTGTAATTATCAAAAGGAAAAATCGCATTTCGACCTTCTTTAATTAGTCTTAAAGGAAGTAATGGCTTTATTTTTTCCTGACGATCATTCAATAGTAGGTACGTGGTGTATATTTTTTCCAATTGCACCGGATTAGCATCTTTTGCCAATAGGTTTATTGTATTCAAATCACGGTCTTTTGCTTTGGCGAAAGCCTCTTCGATCAAATAAACATAATCCTGTTTGCCTTTTTTATCTTTATTGCTCCGTAAATTTGAAATTGCATTTTCGATTGCCAGATCGTAATTTCCAGAGCTTAATAGGTTTTGAGTTTGCTTTACGCCACAAGACGAAATAAATACAAAGAAGGATAAGAAAAGAGTAATTTTTTTCATAAGCATAAAAGTAAGTAAATGTTTATTTGAAGCTGTATTTCTATTTTTAAAATTGAAATTTCAAAAATAATGCCATAAAAAAACCTAACAAAAATAGAATGAATGTTAGGTTTTAGAACGTGTGTTTATATTTTTATTTTCTTACAAAAGGAGGTAGTAGTTTACTGGAAACTTCACCAAAACCAATGCGAACTTGTCCGTTTTGGCAAAAACCTTTCATAATTACAGTATCGTTATCATTGATGAATTTACGTTCGGTTCCATCGCTAAGTTTGATAGGATTTTTTCCGCCCCAGGTCAATTCCAGCATGGAGCCAAAACTATCTTCTGTTGCTCCGGAAATTGTTCCTGAGCCCATCATGTCACCAGAATTTACACGACAGCCATTAGAGGTGTGATGTGCTAATTGTTGGGACATTGACCAATATAAATGTTTAAAATTAGAATGAGAAACTGTTGTTGCTTCCTCATTTTCAGGTTGAATCGCTACTTCTAAATTAATGTCGAAAGAATGTTTACCTTTTTGCTGCAAATAGGGAAGTGGCGTTGGCTCTTGTTTTGGACCTTTGGTTCTAAACGGTTCCAAAGCGTCCATAGTTACAATCCATGGCGAAATTGAAGTTGCAAAGTTCTTCGCCAAGAATGGTCCTAGTGGCACATATTCCCATTTTTGGATGTCACGGGCACTCCAGTCATTCAATAAAACCATTCCAAAAATATACTCTTCAGCTTCCGTTACAGCAATGTTTTCTCCCATTATGTTGACATCGGTTGTAATAAAAGCGGTTTCCAGTTCAAAATCTACCGAGCGGGAAGGACCAAAAACAGGTGTGTTTTCACCATTTGGCAAGGTTTGCCCCATTGGTCTGTGTACCGGAATTCCCGAAGGAACTATAGTAGAGCTTCTTCCGTGGTAACCTACAGGGATATGAAGCCAGTTGGGTAATAATGCGTTTTCAGGATCGCGGAACATTTTTCCTACATTAGTAGCATGCTCTTTACTAGAGTAAAAGTCTGTATAATCACCAATCAGTACCGGTAATTGCATTTCTACATCTTCCATTTTAAAGATGACAATATCTCTTTCTTTTACATTATCACGTAGTTTTGGATTTTTTTCGTCAAAAATTTCGGCGATGCGATTTCGAACCAAACGCCACGTTTTCTGACCATCCGAAATAAAATCATTCAAAGTATCCTGCATGAACATATCATCGGTCAGCTCAATACCTTCGAAATAATTTAATTGTTGTAAAGCTCCTAAATCTATAGCAAAGTCTCCGATTCTAGTTCCTACAGTTACGATGTTCTCTTTAGTAAGAAAAACGCCAAAAGGAATGTTTTGAATGGGAAAATCACTATTGATAGCAACTTCTAACCATGATTTTCTGTTAGTATTGTTGGCAGTTATAGGCATATGGATGTTAATTATTTTGTTGAAAATTACTCATCAAATATATTATAATCTAACTATTAACCAAACGTTTTTTTGTATTTTTGCAACATATTAACGAAAATCAAAGAAATGCAACGCGACGAACAAATTTTTGACCTTATTCTAGAAGAACAAGAAAGACAAATACACGGATTAGAACTTATCGCTTCGGAAAACTTCGTAAGTGACGAAGTAATGGAAGCAGCCGGTTCTGTTTTAACCAATAAATATGCAGAAGGATACCCTGGCAAAAGATACTACGGCGGTTGTGAAGTAGTTGATGTTATTGAGCAAATAGCTATTGATAGAGCTAAGGAATTATTTGGAGCTGCTTACGCTAACGTACAGCCTCACTCTGGTTCACAAGCAAATACCGCAGTTTATCATGCCTGTATCAAACCTGGAGATAAAATATTAGGTTTTGATTTGTCTCATGGAGGACATTTGACTCACGGTTCACCGGTGAACTTCTCAGGACGTTTGTATACACCTTCATTCTATGGTGTAGATGCAGCGACAGGAAGATTAGATTATGATAAAATTCAGGAAATAGCAACAAAAGAACAACCAAAATTAATCATTGCAGGTGCTTCGGCATATTCTCGTGATATGGATTTTGAACGTTTCAGAGTAATTGCTGACAGTGTTGGGGCTATTTTATTAGCTGATATTTCTCACCCTGCCGGTCTTATCGCAAAAGGTTTGATGAATGACCCATTACCTCATTGTCATATTGTTACTACTACGACTCACAAAACATTGCGTGGTCCTCGTGGCGGTTTGATTTTGATGGGTAAAGATTTCGAAAATCCATTTGGTTTAACTACTCCAAAAGGGGAACTCAGAATGATGTCTTCACTATTGGATTTAGCTGTTTTTCCTGGAAATCAGGGAGGTCCATTAATGCATATCATAGCTGCAAAAGCTGTTGCATTTGGAGAGGCACTGAACGATGAATTTTTCACTTACGCTTTACAATTGCAAAAAAATGCTAACGCAATGGCAGATGCTTTTGTAAAAAGAGGATACGAAATCATTTCTGGAGGTACAGACAATCACATGATGTTGATTGACTTAAGAAACAAAAATATTTCTGGGAAAGATGCTGAAAATGCATTGGTAAAAGCAGAAATTACTGTAAATAAAAACATGGTTCCATTTGATGATAAATCACCATTTGTAACTTCAGGAATTCGTGTTGGAACCGCAGCCATTACCACTCGTGGTCTGGTTGAAGAAGATATGGAAACCATTGTAGCTTTAATTGACAGAGTGTTGATGGATCATACTAACGAAACTGTTATCGAAGAAGTGGCGGCTGAAGTAAACGAAATGATGAGCGAAAGAGCTATTTTCGTATATTAATACTAAGGTCTTACAATTTTTAAAGTCGAAAGTCGAAAGTCTTGAGGAGGAATTTAATCGTTCTTTCTTAATTTTGACTTTCGACTTTTGAGTTTATATAACATTCAAACTAAAAATAATGGCTGTACTGAGATTAAAATTACCAACCGATCCGAGATGGGTGAATATTGTAGAAAAGAACATTGAAGAGATTTTAACAGATCATGCCTGGTGCGAACAAAAAGCAGCTACAAATGCTATTACAATTATCACGAACAACTCGGAGCACCAAGATTTAGTGAGGGATTTATTGGCTTTGGCCAAAGAAGAAATTGACCATTTTGAACAAGTACATAACATTATCATCAAGCGTGGCCTGAAGTTAGGACGCGAGCGTAAAGATGATTATGTGAACGAATTGTATTTGTATATGAAGAAAAGCGGCGATGGGAGCAGAGTTTCAGCCTTAGTGGAACGGTTGTTGTTTTCAGCTATGATAGAAGCAAGGAGTTGTGAGCGTTTCAAAGTACTTTCGGAGAATATAAAGGATGAAGAATTATCGCTGTTCTATAGAGATTTGATGGAGAGTGAAGCAGGTCATTATACGACTTTTATAACCTATGCAAGAAAATATGGAGTAGGAATTGATGTTGAAAAACGTTGGAGAGAATGGCTTGAGTTCGAGGATAATGTTATAACAAATTACGGTAAAAGTGAAACGATTCATGGCTGAGTTTAGTTTCGATATTTTTGATTTTTATCTATAAAAAGCACAGCTTGTTTAAAGCTATTAATAATCAGCTTTTTATGGTTTTTGTGTTTTGATGAAAGTAATGTTTAACATTTAAATTAATTTATTTGTGACGGATTAAAAAATTTTGATTTACTTTTAGGGTTTAATTTTAACTTTAATGATTGATAATTGCTATGAAACTCAATTTTAATTATGATGGGAATATTGCCTGCAGGGCGATATTGCAAGATCAATTAGAGAATTTAGATATTAAATATCAACTTTTAGATCTAGGACAAATCGAAATCGGAGATGATGTTTCAGAAGGTAGCTTTACAGCACTTCAGGATAGTTTAAAGAAGTATGCGATTCATATTATTGATAGTCCTAAAGGGCAATTGATTCAAAAAATTAAAGATGCCATAATTGAAATTGTTTATGAAAAAGATAAATTTCCTAACATAACAATTTCGCAATATCTTTCGGATAAATTGAACTTTAGATATGGATATATTACGAATGTTTTTTCAGAATATACCCATACGTCAATTGAGAATTTTATTATTATTCAGAAGATTGAAAGAGCAAAAAAATTAATAATTGAAGAAGAACTGACTTTAACTGAAATTTCTCACGAACTAAATTACAGTAGCGTAGCGTATTTATCAACTCAGTTTAAAAAGGTAACAGGATTAACGCCTTCGATGTTTAAAAGAATAGTTGAAAAAAGGAGACAGTTGTCAAATAATGAATAAATAAAATTTCTTAAAAGCCTCAATGTTTTATGATTACACATCAAGATTCAATGCATATTCTTTTAGCTGACGATGACGAAGATGATCGCGCTTTTTTTAGCGAAGCTATACAAGAGCTTAAAATGAGTAATAAGTTGACACTGTTTAAAGATGGTAATGAGCTAATGGATTATTTAGTACATCCTGATATTAAGCTACCTCATGTTTTATTTCTCGATTTAAATATGCCGGGGAAAACCGGAATAGATTGTCTAAAAGAAATCAGAGCTAATATTCGTTTTAAAGATGTTTCTATTGCTATATATTCTACTTCCTCCTCAGAAAAAGATATCGAAGATACTTTTATTGAAGGGGCCAATATTTACATTACAAAGCCCAATGATTTTTCTTCGTTGAAAAAAGTGATCCAGGAAGTTGTAAATATGAATTGGCAATTTCATTCCTCAGGATTAAATATTGAAACTTTTTTCTTCAGCGTTTAATGGAGTATAAATGAAAATTTTAGGATTATATAAAAATTCGCAAATATTTAAAATTGCTTTAGCAATAGCAATAGTTGTGGTTTGTTATATAGCATCTGTATTTTATTCTCAAATGCAAAAGCTCAATTCTACTGTTGAATTAATTGCAAATTCTAATGAGACTCAAATTGAATTAGAAAAACTCTTATCAGTAATCAGTATTTATGAAACCAGTTTGCGAAGCTATATCATTACAAAAGAGGAATCGTATATAAAAAACCGGTTTTTGAGTAGAGGTAAAATTGAAGAAAGCTTAGCGAAATTAAAAAAACTGACTTCTAATAATCCGGCCAGAAGTAAGGATATTGACCAGCTTAAAAAAATCATTGATTACAGATTTAAGCTGTTCCGACAAACGTTAATTATTGCAAAAAGTAAAAATTCAGGTCCGACGTACTTAAACGCTAAGTTGCTTGAGAGTAGTGATGTTACCGACATGATGAAATCTTTTGTAACAAAAATGATATTTTCAGAAAGTGCAAAAACAAAATTTCAAAATGACAGTCATCAATTTGAATTGCGGGACTCTATTATAACTGCTTTTTTATTAGTTATAATTTCTCTTTTAATATTGCTGTTGTCATTCAATAAAATGAATGTGGATATTGAAGAACTGAAGAATGCGAATGACAAATTAAAATTGCTTAATGAGTCTTATAATACTGCTGAAATGACTGCAGGTTTTGGTCATTGGATGGTAAATATCGAAACCAATACCTATACCTTTTCAGATAATTTGTTCCGTCTGATGGGGGTTGAGCCGAATGCGTTTGAACCCAACATAAAAAACACGAGAAAATACATTCACCCGGATGATTTAGATTATGTAACAAAAGTACATAAGGATTCTTTGGTAAACCATCAGTCGACTTCGATGATATTTAGATTTTTAACACCTACCGGAGATGTAAAATATATTATGGGTGTAGGAAGTTTTACCAATGATGGGGATGGTAATTTAATCAAGATTGGTGTGAATTGTGATATTACAAATCAATACAAAAAAACACTTGAATTAGAGGAAAATAATAAAGAGCTTAAATATATCAATAAAGAGTTAGAAGCCTTTAACAATATTGTAAGTCATGATTTGCAGGAACCGCTGCGTAAGATTCAAATGTTTATCTCCAGATTAGAAGAAAAGGAATTGGACTTGCTAACCGAACAAGGAAAAGAATATTTTTCTAAAATCCGTATAGCAGCCAATAGAATGCAGACCTTATTAATAGATTTAGTTGATTATTCCAGAACAATAAAAGGAGACAAGGTTTTTATAGAAGCTGATTTAAACAAAATAGTAGCGGAAACACTCCAAGATTTATCCACTAATATTGAAGAGAAAAAAGCAATCATTAAAATTGGGAATTTGCCAACAATCAAAGTAATACCTTTCCAGATCAAACAGCTTTTTATAAACTTAATTTCAAATTCTCTTAACTATAGTAAGGAAGAGGTGCCGCCTCAAATTAGTATTACCTCCAACGAAATTACAGAAAAAGAAGCACTTGATTATAAAATAATTAATAGGGAAGATTATTATAAAATTGTAGTGGAAGATAACGGAATTGGTTTCAAACAGGAATACGCTGAAAAAATATTTCTTTTGTTTAAACGTTTAGAAACTGATCCTAAATATTCAGGTACTGGACTTGGTCTGGCTATTTGCAATAGAATAGTAGAGAGCCACAAAGGTTTCATAAAAGTAAAAGGAGAACCAGGTATTGGAGCTAAATTCTATGTTTTTATTCCAAAAGGGGACTTACTTTAATTTCAATACAAAAGTACAATGATTACAATTAAAGAGGCGTCGATAGCCGACTTAGATACAATTCAGGATATTGCCTATAAATCATGGCCTGCTACCTATGGTACAATACTTTCGCAAGAACAAATAGCGTACATGCTTAATTTATGGTACAGATCAGATGTTTTGATTGATAATATGACCAATAAAAAACATTTTTTCTTATTGGCTTTTGACGGGGCTGTTTGTCTGGGATTTGCTTCTTATGAGCATAATTATTTAAATGAGAATAGTACCCGCCTGCACAAAATCTATTTGCTTCCTCAAGCACAGGGTAAAGGAGTCGGAAAGTTATTGATTAGTACCGTTGAAGATTTGGCACGAGTAAACCATTCCGATTTTATAGCTTTAAATGTAAATAAATTTAATAAGGCGTTTACTTTTTACCAAAAAATAGGTTTTGAAATTGTGGATGAATATGATACAGAGATTGGAAATGGTTATTTGATGGAAGATTATATCATGCAAAAAAAATTGTAATCCCCCCTTTTTTTGAAGATAATTTTGCTTAAAGCGGTAACCTAAATCCGAAAACTGCAAGTTCTCCTTGCATAAAATCTAAATCTTCGGATCTTTTGAAACCCAGGTTTTCGTACATTTTCCAAGCGATTTGCATTGCCATTGTAGAATGAATAATTACTTGACTGTGCTTTTTATCTGTAGCTTTTCTGATACATTCCTGTATCAAAAGTTTGCCAATACCTTTTCCTCTACTCAAAGAATCGACAGCTAATAATCGAAATCCGGAAGCATTTTGTTCTTTGGTCGCGGTTCCTCCCGAGCCATACTGCTGCATCGCACTAAAATAGACAACAGCTCCTACTATTTTTTCATTAGTAGAAACAGCTATTAAGAGTTCCGTTTCTGGTTTAGTTGCGAGATCTCCGATGTTTAAGAGCATTTTGTAATAATTGGTTGCTCAATTTCTGTTGGGAAGCCTTCTAGCTGTGAGTAGACCTGAACCATTAATTTTCCAATTTCGTGAAATTCGCTAAGCTTTGCATGTCGTATCGTGAATTCTGGTTTGCTCATTTGATTATATCCGTTAGTGAAGTAAATGTAGTAACTAATTAATGGACCACAATTTCATGTTTGTAAAGCAATCCTTTAAGCCCTTCTACACCAAAGACGGCTTTTTTTAATTTTGTTTTGGAAGGATCAATAGTATAATTGTAGCTGGTTTTGAAATTGGCCTTGTTGGCAATTGCTTTTGCAAATTCAGAACGGTATAAATCGCAATTTTCAAAAACAACTTCGGTCAAATCAGTGGACATAAAATCTACTGCAATTAAACTACAATTGGTAAATGATGTTCCTTTGATTTTTAAGGTATAAAATTTGGAAAAATCCAGGATGCAATCTGTGAAAGCAATTTCGAAAATTAGTTTGTCGCACATAGCAAAATTTACTTCTTTGATTTCGCATCGATTAAAAGTTACGGTTCTAAAGGCTACATAATTTATTTTTGCTTTGCTAAAAGTACAATCATTGAAAATGCAGTCAATAAAGGTAACTGCTAAAAATATACATTGAGAGAAATTACAATTGGTAAAAGTACAACACTCAAATTCCTTAAAATTGACTTCTTCTTCGCTATAAATGATATTATTATATTCAATATCTAGAAAATATTCTGGCATTTATGGGTTTTAAATTCAGGTTTAAGGCAACGATACTGCAACAAAGAAACAAAATTCTACAGCTATAAAATTCAGAATTTGAAATAATTATTTTAAAATTTTAAACTCTGTCAAAATCACCTTTCCAATTAATGATCGCTTTTTTAATTGCGATTCCGGAACGCTTTTCTTTCAAGGTACTTTCTGTAAGAGCTGGAAGCTCATCATCGGGCGCAAACCGTAAGGCGAATAGTTGATCATCATTTAATTGATATTCAAAATCTTCCAATCTTTTTCCTGTTAGAGAAAAATAGCGGTGTCGAAGTTCTAAACGTACAATTCGGTTTTGTAACGTCAATGCATAATGTTGGCGCATCATGAAAGCAAGATAGAACAGAACAACAAAAATAGCACTTATAAAAGACCAGATCAATTTGTCGTCAGTGGTAAAAATAAAATATACACTGAACGCCAGTAATGTCATTACTATTGGATAATAAACAAAATGATGAGGCGGATAGTACTGAATATGATTTTTATAGGATTGTGTTTCCATGATTTTCTTTTATCGTTTTTTAAAGATAGTCAAAACAACTTATTTTGCAGGAAACAGAATTTTTAATTGCCAGAAAACCAAAATTATATAAGTTTATAATTCGCAACCATTGCTAATTTAGAACTGCAAATTTTAATGTGGCTGTGAATGCCTGAAAATTACATTTAGGATGTTTTTTTATTTTTAATCTTTTTGGTATAAAAAGAATCACGACTCCTATTGATCCTTTATACTTTCAAAGTTTTTTATGGAAAAATATAGGAAACCGAAATTCCTCCGTAAAAATTCCGAGGATTTCCAGGGTAATAATACCTTGGCGGTGTGCTTCCGAAACTGACTGCATTGGGCAAAATACTTGCCGCATAATGGGTGTTTAAAGCATTGTTAATCCCAGTGGTCAGTTCTGTTTTTAGGAATTTGTGTATTTTAAAAGTGTAAGTTCCTTTTATGTCCAAAAGGCTATAGCCATCGCTATATTTCGAATTTTGATCGTTCATGGGAATTTTACCGACGCTTCTGAAGGAAGTATTCAAACTAAAACCGCTTTCGGTATTTATATCCACGCCCAAGTTCCATTGTACATCAGGAACTCCGGTAAGTGAATTACCGGAATAATCGGCATCGCCATCCACAAAATCCTTGAATTTAAAATTGTTAACCGTTCCTGAAAAATAGGGTGTGATTTGCCATTTTGAATTATTTAAAAGCCTATAATTTGTAAAAAATTCTATTCCAATATGGGAACTTTCTCCTGCATTAATACCCACATACTGGTCTTCGGCAATACGTCTGGCAACCAATAAGTTTGTGATTTGTGTACTGTAAAATATTAGTTCCGTATATAAATTATTGGACAACCAATTTCCTTTGAGACCCACTTCATAATTCCATCCGATCTCTGGTTTTAAATTAGTGTTTATCTGCCCTTCCGGAGTGAGTGTTTCAGCAACCGAAGGTACTGAGAAACCTTTACTGATTGAAGTATAAATGTTTTTGCCTTCCGCTACTTTATAAGACAGTCCGAGTCTGGGGGACCACACTTTTCCAAAAGTACCAGCAGTGGCTTGGTTTACAGTATTGTTTTTAAAAACATCTTCTAAGGAATATTTAGTTGTATTCAGTGCCAGACCGCTTTCTAAAAATAGTGTTTTCAAAAATTGAAGTTCTACTTGTAAAAAATAGTTGGTATAATTCCGATTCTGCTTTATAGTACTGAATTCGGCTCCTGCAATACTACCCTGGCCGGGCTGTGATACGTATAAATTTTCGAAAAGGGAAAAAACATATTTTTCGGATAACAATTCTGTTCCAATGGATGCCTCAAATGGCATGGAAAATAAACTTGTTTTGTAATTTATAGTGGAGCGAAACCCTAAGGAGTTTGTTTTTTCTTTTAAAATATCAAACGGTCTGTCTTCATTTGCCTTTTTTAAATGGGCAAAAACAACAGTTTTGGCTGACCATTTCTCTGAAAACTGATGACCGTATCCAATTCCCATCTGGAATTTATCAGAGGATTCATTTCCCTTGGCTGCAGCCCAGGTGGCAGCTGCCTTTTCAGGATGGTCTCTAAAATCATTTTCATTTAGGGAGCTTGGGATAAAAGCTTTTAGGCGGGTAAAAACTCCTAAATAAGTCAAACTTCCTTTGGCGTTTAATTTTTGTTTGCCGTGCAGGTTAAAAGATTTTCTGTCATAGGCACTATTAGCTCTAAAGCCTTCATTTTGTATATGGGTATAGCTGGAAAATAGATTTGCTTTTGCATCGCTAAAGCCTGCTGTAAGACTTTGTTTTATCAAGCCAAAACTACCATATGTGGTTACTGATTTTCCAAAGGATTCCCGCAAAGGAGTTTCTCGTGCAACCAAATGTAGTACACCACCCAATCCAGAACCAAAGCCAGTGGAATTAGGCCCTTTAATTATTTCAATGCTTCCAATAGTTTCCAAATCAATATCTTCAATTACTGTTTCACCTTCGCCACTGGTTAACGGAATATCTTCGAAATACGCTTTTACTTTATTGGTTCCGAATTGCGAACGAGCACCGATTCCCCGAATCGTAATTCTATTGGTATTCAGAGATCCCTGTTGCATGTATACTCCGGGGATTTTATTTAAAACGGAGGTGAGTATAACACCATCATTTTTGTTGAGATCCGTTCGCTCAATAAAGGATACAGCTGCTGCCGTATTTTGAATAGAAATTTTAATAGGCGATGCCTGCAGAATAATTTCAGAAAGAGTGATTGTGTCCTTTTGTATCTGACCAATAGCTGGCATCATACAAAATAGAAAAAAGACGAAAAGAGAAAAGGTACTTTTGTGCAAGGTTTATATCTTTATTAGAACTCAAAAATATAAATTTACCATTTACTTTTGAACGGGAAGGAATTAAATTTAATAAATAAGAGGTAAAATAAAAAACGCAATTGTCAGCTAATTTGGTAATTGCGTTTTATTTTATGAAGCAGACGGATTTTTGAAAACGAATATTATGTAACTTTAGAAAGCAATTATTGTGGGTTCTACCCAACTATTATGATTAAGGTCCTTATTTATTGTTTAAATTAAAAAAAATATAAAATGCTAAACCTACTAATCGAGCGAAAGATATATGCCTCTGAAGAGCATAAAATGATGCAGGCAATGATTCAGGAATTCATTGCAAATGATATAATAGACCATTTAGAGGAGTGGGAAAAAAATGGAATGGTATCCCGAGAAATATGGAAACGAGCAGGAGAATTGGGATTGTTGTGTCTGGATATGCCAGAACTATATGGGGGAGGAGGATTGGATTTTACATTTAATGCCCTGCTTGTTGAAGAGTTTGCTAAAATGGGGATAAATGGTCCGGGCTTTTCGTTGCATTCTGATATTGTAGCTCCTTATTTATTAAAATATGGAACTGAAATACAAAAGCAAAAGTATTTGCCGCTAATGGCCAAAGGTGCTATTATTACTGCTATTGCCATGACAGAGCCTAATTGCGGCAGTGATTTGAAAGCACTGCGCACCACTGCCGAAGATAAAGGGGATCATTACGTGGTGAATGGCCAAAAAACCTTTATCACTAATGGTTTTATGTGTGATATGGCTATAGTGGCTGTAAAAACCAATCATAATACAGAGCAGGAGGGCGTAACCTTACTTATTTTAGAATCGGCTATGGAAGGTTTCCAAAAAGGGATTCCACTAAAAAAAATTGGAATGAAATCTCAAGATACCGCAGAGTTGTTTTTTGATAATGTAAAAGTTCCAAAAGAGAACAGGCTTGGAGATGAAAAAGCAGGATTTAAAATTATGATGCAGGAATTGGCGCGTGAGCGTTTATCTGTCGGGATTACCGCAGTAGGTACCGCTGAAGGAGCAATCGAAAACACCATTGCCTATACTACACAGCGAACCGCTTTTAATACGCCTATTTCCGGATTTCAAAACACCCAATTTAAATTAGCAGAATGTGCTACCCAATTGCAAATCCATCAGGCCTTTTTAGACCGCTGCATAGCATTACAAGCAAAGGATCAGTTAACTGCAGAAAGTGCTTCGATGATTAAATATTCGGCAACGGAGATGTGTGGAAAAGTCGTTGATGAGTGTCTGCAATTATTTGGGGGTTATGGCTATATGTGGGATTATCCAATTGCCCGTATGTATGCCGATAATCGTGTGGCACGCATTTATGCCGGGACAAATGAAATTATGAAACTAGTCATTGCGCGTAAATTACTTAAAGATATTTGAGTTTTTTGTTGATTTTAATTATGTTAAAATTTTTCCCACAGGCAGGTACGGAATCCTTATTCTGCTACTGCGAAGTAGCTAGTTGCCAAAATAGTTACAGCTTTTGAAACTACTTTCTAATACTACGTAGCGTTCCAAGATAATAATAAAAGATCAGGTGTTTTTACCTGGAATGAATTTCAGATGTGATTTTATAAACAGTTATCGTAGGCTTATAAAATCGATAACCCTTGGATAATTTCTTTACTTATTTTACATAGATGTTATTTTTTTTGTACATTTAATATGTTGAATTTCAACATATTAAATAGCGTGTGTCTGCTTATTTTAGAAAACTAATTGCACTATCAACGGGTATAAATAAGTAAATTAAAATGAACAAATATAAAGTAGCTGTACAAGAATTAATTTCAGAGACTGGTATTACGATCAATGGTAATAGGCCGTATGATATACATGTCCATAATCCTGGATTCTATCAGCGTGTTTTAAGCCAGGGATCACTTGGCTTGGGAGAAAGTTATATGGAAGGCTGGTGGGATTGTGAAGATCTGGACACTTTTTTCAATAAAATATTTACAAATGGAATAGAAAAAAAAGTGCAGAATAATCGAAAGTTTTTTTGGTTATTCATTAAAGCAAAATTTTTTAATCTTCAAACTAAGTCTAAAGCGCTTCAATCAATTGCTCATCATTATGATATTGGCAACATGTTATATGAAAGCATGCTCGATCCTTTAATGATGTATTCCTGCGGTTATTGGGAAGGGGCATCCACATTAAGTGAAGCGCAGGAACAAAAATTAAAGTTGATTTGCGAGAAACTACAATTAAAACCGGGACAAAAGGTATTAGACATCGGTTGTGGGTGGGGTGGATTTGCTTATTATGCTGCGAAAAATTATAAAGTGAATGTGGTTGGTGTAACTATTTCAAAGGAGCAGCAAAAAGTAGCAATTGAACGTTGCAAAGGTTTGAATGTTGAAATTCGTTTTCAGGATTATAGAGATATTGATGAGAAATTTGATCGCATTGTATCTATTGGAATGTTAGAACATGTTGGGTATAAGAATTACGACAGATTCATGAAAGTTATTAGTAGTAATCTAACCGATAGCGGTCTCTGCTTACTGCATTTTATTGCCAGTAACAAAACGGATTTGAATGCTGACCCCTGGATTCATAAATATATTTTTCCCAGTGGGTTAATTCCTTCTTTGACCCAAATAGGAAAAGCAATGGAAGAAAAACTCTTACTGGAGGATTTGCATAACATTGGTTTACATTACTATTACACTTTAAAGGCATGGCAGGAAAATTTTAAAAAATCTAGAGAATTTTTAAAGAAGGAATATGATGAAACGTTTTGCAGAATGTGGAATTTTTATCTGGCAATCTCGGCAGCGTCCTTTAATTCAAGAAGATTAAATCTTTGGCAGATTGTGGTTGCTAAAACAAATTTTCAGGGGGAATATAAATCTATTCGATTTTAAGTACCGGAATCCTCTCGAACTTATTGCATCATTTTATGTAATCATTAAATTAAAATTTTATGGAAACCAGAATAAAATCAATTTGGGTGGGTTCAATTGCTTTTGGATTAATAAATATCCCTGTTAAATTATTTTCGGCAGTTCGAGAGAGCCATCTTGAAATGAATATGCTCGATAAGAATGATTTTTCTAATATTAAATTTAAGCGCGTTAACGAAAAGACGGACAAAGAAGTTGCTTATGCCGATATCGTAAAAGGATATAAATTGGACGATCAGTATGTTATCGTTGAAGATTCTGATTTTGAGGCTGCTGAAGCTGAAAAAACCAAAACTATTGCAATCATGAGTTTTGTTGCTGAAAACGAAATTGACAGTATTTATTATGAACAGCCCTATTATCTTGAACCCGATAAGGGAGCAATGAAAGCTTATGCATTGCTTCGAGATGCTCTACAAGCCTCGTCAAAAGTAGGGGTGGGCACAGTTATTTTAAGGAATAAAGAAAGTTTGGTCATTTTGAAAGCATACCAAAATGTTATCGTCCTTAACCGTATTCGATTTCAAGAAGAGATTCGCACTACTTCAGAATTAAAATTACCCCCGCTTTCTGAAATGAATACTAAAGAAATGGATATGGCTATTAAGTTAGTCGAACAATTAACCGAGAAGTTTGATATGACTATGTATAAGGACAATTATACAGCAAAACTTTTAAAAATTATTACCGATAAAGCAAAAGGTAAAAAACATGTTCCTCCTAAACTAGAAGTAGTACACAAGCAGTCTGATGATTTAATGGCTATGTTGAAAGCAAGCTTGGAAAACAAGAAAATCAAATCGTCTTAGAGCTGGTATTTTCAGAAATCTTTTTTATAATCATTTCTAAATTTGCTCCTTTGCCTAAGACTGGTTTCCATAAATCCCCTTTTTTGTCTAAGCGTTTCAATATATTTTTGATGGTAAATTGTGATGGCAATAATTTTTCATTTACTTCTCCCCATTCTAGAGGAGTTGAGACGGTGGCCCCGGGTCTGGGTCTCACGGAATAGGCCGAAGCCAAAGTCTGACCTCGTCTGTTTTGCAAAAAATCAATGTAAATTTTATTTTGTCTATTTTTAACTGTTCGGTTAACAGTCGTGGTTTGAGGCAGTCTGGAAACCACTTCATTTGCAATTAACTCAGAAAATAATTTAGCGGAATCATAACTGTATTGCGCACCTAACGGAATATAAATATGCATCCCTGTTGCTCCGGACGTTTTACAATAACATTCCGTTTCTAATTCATCCATTATTTTTTTTACAGTAAGCGCTGTGTTTACCACTTCTTTAAAATCATTTTTTGCTGGATCTAAATCTATAACAGCCCAATCTGGTTTGTCAATTTTCAAAATTGTTGAATTCCATGGATTTAATTCAATACAGCCTAAATTTGCCATATATAGTAAGGTTGCCTTGTCATTGCACAACAGATAATCAATGTATTTATCATTCGATTCTGAATAAATTTTCTCCGTTTTTAGCCATGACGGAATATTTTCCAAATTTACATCTTTCTGATAAAAACTTTCCCCTTTGGTACCATTAGGAAATCGATTCATTGATTCTGGACGGTCTTTTAGATAGGGTAATATAAATGCAGAAACGGTATCGTAATACTTTACAATGTCTCCTTTTGAAATACTATCATCAGGGAAAAATAGTTTGTTTTGATTGGTTAAGTGCAGATTTATCTCTCCCAATTGTATATAAAAATCATTTTCTTTTTTACTATTCATGGCAGTAATTTTTTCATTTAACTTAATTTGATCTTTTATCGGTTACTGAAAAAGTTATTTCTTTCGGTTTTTTATCTATTCGCAACCCCAGAAAAACGGGATGACGCAAATGGTAATCCTGAGTCCATTCAGTAAATTTTACCTGACAGACAAATTTTGGTTTGATCCATTTTACGGTATCGCGCAATAATATTTTTTCTTTTATTGGTGATTCATCAATAAAATAAGGCTTGAAATTTTCGTATAATTCCTTCAATGTATCTTCTTTAAAACCGGTACCACATTTTCCGATATACCTTAATTCGTTATGATCATACTGGGCCAATATAAGTGCAGCAAAATAACTTCTCGTAGTTTTTGATTCTGTTATTCCAATAATGATCGCTTCTTCCTGTTGTGAAATTCTTATTTTAAGCCAATTAGTACTTCTTTTTCCCGCTAGATAAAGGCTGTTCGCTTCTTTTGCCATGATACCTTCCCATTTTTTTTCAGCCAGGAGTTCATAAAATAAAATGCCTTTTTCAGATATATGTTGGGAATAGAGTACATTAGATAATTGGGATTTTCGCAGTAAAATTTCGACCAATTCTTTTCGTTGCACTAATGCCAGACCAGTAGTGTCGTTGCCATCTAAATTTAAAATATCAAAAACATAGTATTTTAATATTCCTTTTCCCGTTTTGATATAATTTTGTAATAGTTGAAAATCCGAACGTCCAGTTTCATCTTCAATAACAATTTCACCGTCAAGTACTGCAACATGATTTATTTTTTTTAATTCATCGGCTATTGTGCTGAAATTTTTATTAAAAGAAAGATGGTTGCGGCTATAAAGAGAAACCGTGTCCGGGTTAATAACAGCAATGGTTCTGTAGCCATCGTATTTGGCTTCAAAAATCCAATTGATTTTGTCAAATGGACTATCGATGCTATGAGCCAGCATTGGCTTAATAAATTCAGCCCTTCCATTTGTTTTAATTTCAATAGGTTTTTTATTGTTTGAATCGTTATTATCTTCTGCGCTCTTTTCTAAATCCTCTAAAGTTGCATTCGATAGTACAGATTTGTCTTTTTTTAAGATATTGACATCCGTAGCATTCGCATCATTTTTTTTAATTAAAAGCCATGTGTTATCTTCCTCGCTATTTAATTTAACCAATGAAAATTCACCTTTTAATTTTTTTCCTTTCAGTATAAAACTCAGATGTCCTTTTTTTAGATCTGTTTGTAATTTATTTTCAGTAGTTATTTTTGATTGCACCTCCGGTAATGTATACGTTCCGTTATCCCAGACAATCACAGTACCGGCTCCATAATTTCCTTTTGGAATCCTTCCTTCAAAATCCTTGTATGCATACGGATGATCCTCTACCATAATCGCAAGTCGTTTGTCGTTTGGATTCATCGACGGACCTTTCGGTATTGCCCAACTTTTTAAAACACCATTTAATTCTAAACGAAAGTCATAATGTAAATGTGAGGCAGCATGTTTTTGAACGACAAAAATCAAGTCCTTTTGTGAGTTTTCGACTTCCGCTTTGGGTTCCCCGGTGGAATTAAAATTACGTTTCTGATTGTATTTATCCAACATCATTGCAAGTTGATTTAGTACTGAATCTATAGTAGAAACCATCCTGTAAATTTAATAATTATTAACGTAATTTACGGATTTAAAGTGCTGTATTGGTGATTGTTGTGTTTTGTTTTAAACCAAAGGAATGGCAAGATTCAGTAAGATGAGTTTTACTATTTATGCCTTATCGGTTATGTTTTAGTGGTACTATTGCATATCGCATTACAGAATATGATTTTTTTGCTTATCAATTCAAGATGAAACATAGTATTTGATGTTGTATTACAGCGACATGGGGGATTGTTCCGACTTGAACCGCATATACTGGTCGAAATTGGAGTTTAATGTAATGATGGATAATGATTAAATTAAAATTCCTAAGCTGGCAAAGCGTACTGGTTAGTTAAAGAAATGGAGAACATCGATGCGGTAACCGGAGATTTATTTTTGGAACGACCGGGCAAGGCTGGACCTGTAAAACGAGATAGGGTAGGATCCAACGAAAAAAAGCCCTTTGAAAAATCCAAAGGGCTAGTAATTGAAAACAGAATTATTTTTTTGATTCTTCTACAGAAACTTTTCTAAACTCTTTTAAAAGTTTCTCCAGATCTAAAGTTGATTTACGTGCTCTTGTTCCGGCAGCTTTGTTTCCTTTTTCGATGTGTAATTCAGATTCGGTTTTAAATGTCTCGATTTCGGCTGTAATTTTTGCGAATAAATCTTTCATAATAGTGCGTTATTTAAATTAAGTGACAAAAATAGAAGTTTGATTAGTATGTAGGAATAATTTGCTGTTAAAATTAGTGTTATTTTTTTTGCAGTAATTGATCCTATGCTGAATATTGAAGATTCAAAGTTGAAATAATAAAGATAAAGAGGCTCCTATGTCTTCCATAAACTAGATGAAAAAACGAAAGGATTATTAGAGTACCAATTTAACAATTGCAGAGGTTCTAGCATGGCTTTGACCATTCTCAATCGTTCAAAAAGTTCTTCAATAGAATTTTTAGCATCTAACGTTTATTCTTTTTCAATCTCAATTTCAATGGCTTTAAGAAAGATTAAGTACGCTTTTTGTGGATCTATTAGGATTTAATTTAATCTGAAAAATTTCTTTTTCCCGAATAATAAAAACAAGAAGCTTTTTACTTTTTCCTCAAGAGAAGAACGTAAAATAGAAAAAGCTTTGGTAATTTGGGCTTCGACTGTTTTTATTGATACGTTAAGATGTTCCGCTATTTCAATATTAGTCAAACCCTCTTGTTTACTTAAAATGAAAACTTCTTTGCATTTTGGAGGAAGATTCTGGATTTCTTTTTTTACAACTGTAAGTACTTTATCAAATGACTCCGAATCCTCTTCGATGACAATTGAATTTAATGCCTCATGATAGTTTTTTTCTAGGGTAAAAAGAGATTGATTTTTCCGATATTGATCTATAAACTCATTATATACTGATTTATATAAGAAACTTTTAATCGAATGATTAGGCTTCAACCGGCCGCGTTGTTCCCATGTTCTGACAAAAACATTTTGAACAATATCTTCCGCAGTATATGCATTTTTAATGAGGCTGTTTGCATACACACAAAGCCTATGATGATAGTTATCTATCAGATAAGAAAATGCTTTTTCATCACCGCTTCTGAGCGATTCAAGTAAAACATCATTATCATTATAATCTTCCCTTTTCATGAAAACAAATAAAAGAAATAATAATTAAATATTTATCAAAAACAAAAATATATTATGAAATTGTTAGGGTTTTTCTTTTTTGCCTCGTAATAATAATAAAAATAGTATAAAAAGGCTATAAAAGTTAGAGCGACTTATTACTGACTGCGTCAAGAATAAATAGAAAATAGCAGTAAAAAGGGATTCATTTCTAGTGAAAGTTAGTCTGCTTTAGAAACAAAACATAAAAACATATTATGTCTAATACAATTGAAAAAATAAAATGCCTGATTAACGGGTGATGCTGCAGATCATATGTATCGTCAGGCAATCACTATTGCCGGACAGGTTGTATGGCTGCTCTGGATACTGAAAGGTATTTGGCTTCCATAGAACACTATCAATTTCAACAATACATTACTAAGTAGTCTATTTTAATGTATCCGAATTAAAAATGATCCGGATTAGTTAAACAAAAACAAAAAAAGATTATCAAATTGTTAGGGTTTTGTTTTTTTGCTTCGTAATAGTAATAAAAAGAATAAAATGACAGTAAATAAGTCAGAACGATTAATTGTGAAATTTATCACAAATCAAGCCAATCACGAAGAAATCGAAATTCTTACTAAATGGCTTGAAGATACGGATAATCAAAAAGTATTTAAGGATTTTGTAAAAACCAATTATGCTATTGATTATGCGATGCATACGTTTGATACAGCAGAAGCTAAAAAACAACTGATACAAAAAATCAGACAAGACAATAGTGTTTTTTACAACCGAAGAGTACAATCCTATTTTAAATATGTAGCTATACTGGTATTATTTATTGGGTTAGCCTATTTCTTTCAAAAAAATAATTTATTTGAACAAAAAGACAATGTATTAATTCCTAAAGAAGAGGCAATTACTTTACTATTAGGGGATGGAAGTGTACAGACAATTAATCCTTCCGGTTCTAGTAACGTTACCGATAAATTTGGTAAAATAATTGGAAAACAAGACAAAAGTAAAATCAGTTACAATGATGAAGTTTCGGCTGAGCGTTTAGTTTACAATACATTAAAAATACCTTACGGAAAACGTTTTGGGGTAGAACTATCAGACGGAACTATTGTACACCTGAATTCAGGAACTTCACTGAGATACCCTGTGAAATTTATTAAAAATAAAAACCGACAGGTTTTCTTGACAGGAGAAGCTTTTTTTGAAGTTGCCAAAGACAAAGCACATCCTTTTACTGTAAATACGCAAGAAATGAATGTTGAGGTGTTGGGTACCAAATTTAACGTAAGTACTTATAAAGAAGATAGTACAACAGATGTTGTTCTTGTTGAAGGTAAAGTAGGGCTTTATAAAGATCAAAAAACAAAGGATAATTGGGTTAAGTTAACACCTGGTTTAAAAGGTTCTAACATTAAAGGTCAGCAAAACATTACTACCGAAAAAGTAAATACCGATATTTATACAGCTTGGATAGATGGAAATTTAGTGTTCAAAAATATGACTTTTGATGCTATCATCAAAAAACTGGAACGGCATTACAATGTGACTTTTGTAAATAAAAATAAAACCCTTAGCAAGGAAATTTTCAATGCACGTTTTGATGAAAAAGAATCTATTAATGTTGTGCTGAAGTATTTTAGTGATAGTTATGCTATTGACTATGAGGTAAAAGACAATAAAGTCATAATACGATAAAAATTAAAAAACAAAAAAGAATGCCTATGTAACAAAAATCCGGAAAAAAGGATCGTTTGTTTTAAAAAAAAAAACCGGAAAATGCGTCAACATTTCCCGGTCTATAGACGCGATCAGCTAACTAAACTAACCACAATTAAAAACATTTAAAAGTATGAAAAAACTCTTGAACAAAATCAGGTTTGATAAGCCTTTTTTTAAATTTGATTTAAAAATGAAACTAACCACATTATTTTTATTGACCAGTTTGTCTGTAATGCATGCCAGCGTAACGTATTCGCAAAAAAAGGCCAAAATGTCTTTTTATGCTATTAACATGACGGTTGCAAAAGTTATTGAAAAGATTGAATACACTACCGATTTTAGATTTGTATATAATGTAAGATCGGTTGATTTAGAGCGCAAAATTGACATCAAAGCAAATGATGTTTCTATGGAGACGATCTTAAACACGATCTTTAAAAATACGGGTACCGATTTTAAAATTACTGGTACTCATATTATTTTAACGCCTAAAACTGCAGTAGCAGAAATACAGCCTGTACGAGCAAAAAAAGATCAGGATTTTATTGTAAAGGGTAAAGTTACCGATGAAAAAGGCGTACCATTAGTTGGGGCTGCAGTTTCTGATAATGGTTCAGGCAGAGGTGTGGCGACAGATTTTAATGGTGAATATCAGATTATTGCAGTTAGCAGCGAAACTACAATAGCTTTTAGTTACATCGGATTTGTAAGACAGGAAATTAAAGTTCAGGGCAGAGCTGTAATTAATGTAACTCTTAAAGAAGAAACACTTGAGTTAGGAGAAATACTAGTTACGGGATATCAGAATATTTCTGCTGAACAAGCAACAGGATCATTTTCAAAACTAAAATCTGAAGATTTTAAAGAGCAGCGTTTAAGTAGCTTAGACGCAGTTTTAAAAGGACGTATTGTTGGATATCAGGACGGAAAACTTCGTGGAACAACTTCTATGAATGGTTTAACAACGCCTTTGTATGTAATTGACGGTTTTCCAATAGAGAATACAAAGTTCAATCAATATTTTAATATAGAAGAAAATCTTCCAAACTTAAACTTAGAAGATATAGAAAGTATTACAATACTGAAAGATGCAGCAGCATCATCTATCTACGGTGCGCGTGCAGCTAATGGCGTTGTCGTAATCACGACTAAAAAAGCCAAAGCAGGAAAAACTAATATCTCTTTTTCAAGCAATTTAACGGTTACTCCTTATAGAAATTTTACAGGAAACCTTACTGATTCAGCTGATATTATTGGTTTAGAAAGAGCATGGGCAACAGGAAATCCTAATTTACAAGGTGCAAATAGCAGTACTTATGCTAATTCATTATTGCAAAATGCCGTTTTTACAAGTCAGGGAATGCAGACATTGTTAAATGGTTATGCAGGAAAAATTCCGCAGGTAGAAATGAATAATCGTTTAGACCAACTGGGGTCTCAGGGATATAAATATTACGATGACGTTGCCAAATACGCAAAACGCGATCAATACTTTATTCAGCACAACGTAAGTTTAGGTAAAGCAACAGAAACAAATAGTTTTAACGCTTCTTTGACTTACAAAGGAAATAAATTTGAAGATAGATATTCTGAAAACGAATCCGTTGGTATCAACTTGAAAAATTCAACCGAAATCAACAGCTGGTTGTCTTTAGACTTGGGAACTTATATTAACTACAGTAAGGGCAATACACAAAGTTATAATGCTTTTTCTCCAGAATTTAAATATCAGCCGTACAACCAATTAGTGAATGCTGATGGTTCTAATTTTACTTCAACCGCAGCATCTCGTTACAATGATTTTACGCTTCAATCGATGCAAAATTATGACTTGTACAATATGGACATCACACCAATGGATGAATTGGGAAGAAATCTAAATGAAACTAAAAATTTCGTGAACAGGACTTTTGCAAAATTTAATGTGAAATTTAGTAAAGCAATTACATACAACGCAATGTTTCAGTATGAATATGGTGCTGATCGTACCAGTTACTTAAGAGACAAAGAATCGTTTAGTGTTAGAAATCAGGTTAATGGTTTGGTAACTGTTGCGTCTAATAAGGCTGTCAATAATTTACCTTACGGTGATATTTTAAAAGAAACGAATCAGTTTTCTAATGCTTACAACTTCCGTCAGCAGTTAAATTTTGATCAGACTTTTAAAGATGTACATGATGTAACCGCAATTGCAGGTATGGAAATGCGTCACACAAAGGCGGAGTACGGCGATAACACACGATACGGATGGGATGAGCAGACATTATCGTTTACACCGGTAAATCAGGTAGATTTATTGAAAGTTTACGGAACTGTTTTTAACGGTTATTTATTTCAAAACGATTTTTCTGCAGAACGTGAATTGGTAAATCGTTATGTATCATTTTATGGAACTGGAGGTTATTCTTATAACAGAAGATATTCTGTAACAGGAAGTTTGCGTTGGGACCGTTCTAATCTATGGGGAACAGATAACAAATATCAAAACAAACCAACCTGGTCTACAGGAGCGGCATGGAATATTGACAGAGAATCGTTTTTTGATGTCTCATGGGTAAATGCACTTAAACTTCGTGCTTCGTATGGTATTGGAGGAAATGTAGCTAAAGATTCTGCACCTTATCTTACTGCATATTATTATGCGAATCCGAATGTTGGAGGAAATCAGGGAGGTATCAATTCAAGACCTAACCCAGAATTATCTTGGGAAAAAACGACAACAACCAACATAGGTTTAGATTTTTCATTCTTTAAAAACAGATTGGGCGGAACAGTAGACTTCTACAACAAAAAAGGGGAAGATTTATTAGCCAGCAGTACCGGAATTCCAACAGAGGGCTGGGGATATTCTACATACACCCTGAATAATGGAAAAATGACGAATAAAGGTTTTGAAGTTAGTTTAAAAGGAACAATCATTAAAACACCTTCTTTATCTTGGGATGCGTCAGTTTTATATGCTAACAACAAAAACGAAGTAACCTATGTAAATGTTAAAGCTCCGGTTTATTTCCTGCAATTAGATTACCCGTCAGCGTATCCTAGAATTGGTAAAAATTTTAATTCTATTTACGGGTACAAATGGGCAGGCTTAAGCAGCACAGGTTTACCTCAGGTTTATGATGCGTCTGGAACTGCAGTTATTTATAATCCAAGTGATTTAGAGGCAATCCATGATTATGGTTCAACGGTACCTACTCATAGCGGATCATTTCATACATCGGTAAACTATAAAAGTTTCTCGCTTTCAGCACTTTTTATCTACGAGTTAGGACATAAAATCAGAAATACATTTTTACCAATGCTAAACAATAATTATTCTGGGGCATTGGGTGATTATGTAACAGATATAACGGTTGTGAATAAAAATATCGAAAACCGCTGGCAGCAGCCGGGTGACGAAGCATTTACAAATGTACCTCGTGCAGTATACGAATACGAATCAGATTTCACTTCAGATTCTCGTGACATTTATCGTAATGCAGATATCAATATTCTTGATGCTTCAAATGTGAGATTGAGCAATGTTTCGCTGGCGTATCAACTGCCTTCAGCCATTATCAAAAGAGTAAAATTACAAGACGTACGCTTCAATCTGAATGCAGAAAATGTTTTTACTGTAGCCAAAAGCAGAGATGCTAAATATCTTTTAAATGGCTTTCAATCTCCAAGTTTAGTTTTTGGTGTAAACGTTAATTTCTAATTTAAAAAGACTACACGATGAAAAAAATATATATAAAGACAGTATTGATATTAGCATTAGGATTGACTCTCACATCTTGCGATAGTTATTTGGACGATGTGCCAAAAGGGAATAAAGTACCTACAACTTTAGCAGATTTTGAAGCTTTTATTCGCGATGAATACGCGAACCAAAGCGTGGATGTTACACAAGCATTAAACTTGTTGAACGATAAATATGTGACAATAGCCGGATTATCTGCCGACCGATTGGTAAAAGCCAATTATATGTGGGATGAAACTGCTGACCGTATAGATTTAAATCGAGCAGACGAAAGAAGCTATTATGGACAATATGCTGGAATTTCAACTTTCAATTTAATTATCGAGAATGCTTTAACTTCGACTGAAGCTACTGAAGAACAAAAAAGAGCAGTTTGGGCGGAAGCAAAAGTTTTGCGTGCTATGTCTTACTTTAATGTAGTAAATTTCTATGCGGATACTTATGTAGCAGCAACTGCCGGTACAAAATTATCAGTGCCTTTAATTACAAGTGCTGTTATTAATGCACCAAGTAAACAAGTAAGTATTCAGGAAATGTACGATTTCATTTTGGCAGATGTAAAAGAGGCTTTACCTTATTTACCAAAGGTTTCTCAAACTGCTTTACACCCAAATTTAGGAGCAGGTTACGCTTTTTATTCACGCGTTTATTTACAAATGAATAATTATACAGAGGCTTTAAAATATGCCGATTTGGCTTTGGCAGAGAATGATAAACTATACGATTGGACCGCTTATTATGATGCTAATAAAGCAATCATACAGGTTCCAAATTCGTATACCACAACAGTATCTCCTATGGGGTATAATTATGTAGAGAATTACAATTTTCGTCATGGCGCCATTGCTCGTTTAACAACAGAAAATGATATTCCGGTAGAACGTGCGCAGCGTTTTGAAACTGGAGATGCTCGTTTCTTGTCTCGTTGGAAAATTAGAACCGTTGGTGCTGAAACGTATTACAGAAGAACCTTGTCTGGCAACTTTAATTATGGAGGTATTACAACTGTAGAAGTTTATTTGATTAAAGCGGAATGTTTCGCTCGTGCCAATCAATTAAATGACGCGATGGATCTATTAAATACAGTTCGTAAAACACGGATACTTCCAAGTGCATATCAGGATTTAACGGCTGCAGATAAAACGGCTGCTATCAACGCTATTTTGAAAACTAAAAACAACGAGCTTATTTTAACTTTAATTCCGTTTAGCGATGCCCGCCGTTTAAATGCAGAGGGTGTTTATAAAGTTAGTTTTACTAAAGTTAATAGTGGCACAACCTATACGTTATCCTCAGATTCTTATCTATGGACTATGCCTTTTCCTCAAGGTGCGACAAAAAATCCAGGAAATGGAACTATAACTCAAAATGTAGCTAAATAAATAACTAAAAGCTTCCTGATTAGGAATTCCAAAACGGAAGCTTTTTCTAAAAAAATCAATCAAAAATGAATGCAATTAAATATAAAATAGTAGGACTGTGTATCTGTTTGTTTATGGTTTCATACAACAATCAGGCACAAAATAGAAAAGCAATTCCATCTTCATCTTATACTCTTGAAGGGACGATTAAAGGACTTCAAGAAGGAACGGTAGTAACATTAGTTCCTGGAGCGACACACTCCTCTGAATCAGCAGTGGCTGAAACCACAATTAAAGAGGGCAAATTTACTTTTACAGGAAAGCTAAAAGAACCTCGTTTGTTTTATGCAACGTTTGGAAAAAATAAAGGATTCATTCCAGTTTTAGTTGAAAATTCTAAAATAAAAGTAACAGCAGAAGCCGAAGTTTCAAAACAGGAAGATGAAAGAATTAACTTTAAAAATGAGGTTATTTCAGGATCGAAATCGCATGATTATTATAGTAAGGAAACAGCTTTTCGATTAGATTTGGAGAAAGACTACCAAGAGTATCATAAAGGTACTGAAGAGCTGGGTATACTATATTCGAAGGCAAGAGTTGCAGGAAATAATAAAGTAATGGATTCTATTGGAAATTCAGTAGAATGGAAAAATTTTGAAGCAAAAGAAAAAGCATTTTTTGCCAAAGTGCAGTCAAGTTCAGAAAACCTTATTTCGAAACATAAAGCGACCTGGTGGGGACCATTTTTCATGATGATGCAATACAGTTATTTTACTCCGGAGCAAAAACCAATTTTTGAACAATTTTCAGAAACGGCTAAGAAAAGTTATTACGGACAATTGGTTAATAAAGATTTGAACCCAAAATCATTAATTGGAACAAGTGTTGCTAATTTTGGATTGAAAGATAAAGACGGAAAACCATACAATGTAAAAGAAATCGTTTCAGGAAAAAAATACATTCTAATTGATTTTTGGGCTTCATGGTGTGCACCTTGCCGCAAAGAAATTCCGAATTTAAAAACGGCTTATGCTAATTATTCAGACAAAGGATTTGAAATTTTAAGTATTTCAATTGATAAAGATGATAAAGCTTGGTTGAAAGCTTTAGGTCAAGAAAACATGCAGTGGCATAATCTTTTGGATGATGATAAAGTAAGCAAAGCATTTAATGTAAAAGCAATTCCTGCAACTTATCTAGTCGATAGTAAAGGTGTCATTATCGGAGATAATTTAAGAGGTGAAGCTTTAGAAGAAAAATTGAAAGAATTATTGAAATCATAATTTGACCTCATAAACAAAAAAATATAATGAAAAACACAATTTTAAAATCAGGTTTATTGGCGTTAGCGCTGATAAGCACAGTTACTTCGTGCTCTAAAAAAGAGGAAGGTTTTACTATAAACGGTACAATTGCCGGATTGAAAGACGGAACCGTTTATTTGGAATTTGCGGAAGGTGATAAAAAAATCCAAGATTCAGCCAATGTCGTAGATGGTCATTTTACTTTTAAAGGTAAAGTGGCGGAACCTTTATTATATTCTGTAAAACTAAAAGGCACAGAATTTGGAACTAATTTTTTACTGGATAACGAGCTGATAACTTTTACTGCTAAAAAGGATTCTCTTTTTAAAGCTAAAATTTCTGGTGCTGCTCAGGATTCAATCTATCAATCATTTTATAAAAATGAATTTAAAAAGATTCAGAATATTGCAGGTCCGGTTTATAAAGCGTCTGATTCCTTAACTCAAAATGGAAAAGTAAAACTGACTCCGGAACAAAAAGTAGTAATAGATAAGCGTTGGGCAGATTTGCAGGCTTTTGCAGACAATCTTACCGATAAATTTATCAAAGGCCATAAAGACAAACTTGCTGCAGCTTTAATAATTAGTGATCGTGTTGTATCCTACGGAACGCCTGAGCAGGTAAAAAAATACTACGCTGTTTTATCTCCGGAAGTTCAAAAATCATATTACGGAAAACAATTAAAAGCAACAATAGATCTTAATGATAAAACTGCCATAGGTGTTACTGCTCCTGAATTTTCTCAAGCCGATCTAAACGGGAAAATTGTAAAATTATCGGATTACAAGGGAAAGTATGTTTTAGTTGACTTTTGGGCAAGCTGGTGTGGACCGTGCCGAAAAGAAAATCCAAATGTAGTTTTGGCTTATAAAACATATCACGAGAAAGGATTTAATGTTTTAGGAGTTTCATTGGATGATAAAAAGAATCTTTGGGAAAAAGCAATCGAAAAAGATGGTTTGACCTGGACACATGTTTCTGACTTAAAAGGTTGGAAAAATGATGTTGCCGTCATGTATGGCGTAAAAATGGTTCCTACTAATTACTTAGTTGGTCCTGACGGAAAGATTGTTGCTAAAAATCTAAGAGAAGCTGAACTTCAATCAAAATTGAAAGAAATTTTCAGTAAATCATAATCAATTTTTCATGTAAAATATAAAACGATTGTTGCTTCAATGATCGTTTTATATCCTTATTCATAAAATTCTCAATCACAAAAAATGAAAAAATATATCTTTCTGGGCTATTGCTCATTAGCATTTTGCACCCTGATTTCAGCGCAGAATAAATCAGCTAACTTTACTAAAATAAAAGAGTTAGGTGGAATTGAAGAGTATCTGTATCAGCCAAACGGTATGAATGTATTGCTTTTACAAGACAATGCATCGCCAGTTGCAACGGTACAAATCGTATATCGAGTGGGTTCTAAAAATGAAGTTTTAGGGAATACCGGATCAACGCATCTTTTAGAACATTTAATGTTTAAAGGAACTCCTACTTTTAATAAAAAAAACGGAAATACCATTACTGATGTCCTGCAAAATACAGGAGCTCAGTTAAATGCAACGACTTGGTATGACCGCACCAATTATTTTGAAACTTTACCAAGTGATAAAATTGCATTGGCACTTCAAATTGAAGCCGATAGAATGCGTAATTCTTTGTTGACCAAAGAAGATAAAGATGCCGAAATGACGGTTGTACGAAACGAATTTGAACGTGGAGAAAACGATCCGAATAGTTTGTTAGCCAAGGAAATATGGGCAGCAGCTTATATTGCACATCCATATCATCATACTACAATTGGTTGGAAATCAGATATAGAAAAAGCACCTATTGAAGTATTGCGTAATTTCTATAATACGTATTACTGGCCGGATAATGCTACTTTAACGATCATAGGGGATTTTCAAAAAGAGAATGTTTTTCAATTAATTGAAAAATATTTCGGAAAAATTACAAAAGCTCCAAACCCAATGCCATATCCGTATACCGAAGAACCAAAGCAATACGGGCCACGAAAAATTATCATGAAAAAACCTGGAGAATTAGGTGTAATCAATAAAGCGTACAAAATTCCGGGTGCTCTTCATGAAGATTTGCCAGCCTTAAATATTCTGGCGGAAATTATTGGTTCTGGGCCTTCAGCGATCCTAAACAAAACTTTTGTGGATTCAGGTATGGGAATTTATACCTATGCAAGTGCGACTAATTTTAAAGAAGTGGGGCTTTTTACCATTGGAGTAGGTTTTTCAACCACATCAAAACACGAAGATATCGATGCCAAAATAAGTGAGATTGTCGCTAAAATTAAAAAAGATGGTGTAACTCAGGATGAAGTTAATCGCGTTGTTGCCCAAATTAGTGCCCAAACTATTTTAAGCCGCGACGGATCAGGCGTTATAGCATCTGGTTTAACGGAAGCAATTGCATCTGGTGACTGGACTGATTATGTTACTGGAGTGGACCGACTTAAGAAAGTAACGCCTTCAGATATTTTGCGTGCAGCCCAGAAATATTTGATTGAAGATCAAAGTACAACGGGTTATTTTATTCCAAAACAATCCGGATCCAATGAAAAAGAAATGGAAGCAAAAGCCAGCAATTTTGCGACTGAGAATGGTCCGTTTTATTATAGAGATCCAAAACATGATCCGGCAGAAAAAACTTCGCCAAGTATAACTTCGGAACAAAAAAATAGTGCAAACGCTAATGCAGCAACAGATGAATATGTAATTGAAAAAAGGGCAGCATCTTATAAAAGATATAAAGTCGCAGGAATTGATGTGGTTTCGGTAAAAACTTCGGCAAAGGATTTTGTCACTGTAGCTGCAAGTATTTCGTTAGGAAATTTTACCAATGAAAATAAAAATACAATGATTCCTTCTTTAACAACTTCAATGTTATCTAAAGGAACGACACGTAATGACAAATTTAAGTTTGCTGAAAAACTGCAAAATCTAGGCGTTAATCTGAATGTTAGTGCTTCTACAACTAAAATTAATATTGGTTTTAAATGTCTTAAAAAAGATTTAGATCAGGTGGTTTTTTTATTAGCGGAAGAATTACGTTTTCCATTACTTGATAAAACTGAATTTGAAAATCTGAAGCAACAATATATTGGAAATACACAGCAAGATTTAAACGATCCAAATACCAGAGGCAGTATTGCTTTGACGCAAGCAATTTATCCAAAAGAAAATCCAAATTATGATTTAAGTGTTGAAGAGAATCTAGCCAATATTAAAAATGCAACTCTTGACGAGGTAAAAGCATTCCACAAAAAATATTTCGGACCAGCTTCGATGCATTTAGTAATAGTTGGAGATACAGAAGGTGCTAATTTGGCTGCTTCCTTAGAAAAATCATTTAAGAATTGGAACGGAGGTGTTACCGAGCCTTTACAATTTGGACAAACTTCAAAAGCAACTTCAAAAGCTGAGGTAATTACTATTGCCGAAAAACCCAGTGCCGAATTATTCATCGGACAATATACGGGTTTAAAAAGAGCAGATGCCGATTATATTCCATTTTACATTGCCAATTACACTTTAGGAGCTGGTTTTGCAGGACGTTTGATGCAGACTGTTCGTGACGAAGATGGTTTGACTTATAATATATCATCAGGATTAGGAGGAAATATTAATACTGGAGGATACTGGATGGTAAATGCCTCTTTTAACCCTACATTATTTCAAAAAGGGTTAGATGCCACGATGGTTCAGGTTACGAAATGGGTAAAAGAGGGTATTACTTTAGAAGAATTAGGAAATAAAAAAACTAATTTAATTGGAAGTTTTAAAGTGGGAATGGCAACAACAAACGGTATGACCAGAACCATTTTAGGTTTTATCGAAAGAGGTTTAGAACCAAGTTATATTGAACAGTATCCAAAAGACATCGAAAAAGTAACGTTAAAAGAAGTTAACGATGCCATTAAAAAGTATATCCAATTAGATAAAATGATTATCATCAAATCAGGCTCTCTTGACAAGGACGGCAATCCGTTATAATAAATTTTAGTAGTCGTCTTTCATCTTTTTTATTAGAATTGAATTAGTTAATTATTTCTGTGAAAGACCTAAAAGAGCTGTTTGCCGACAGCTCTTTTTTTAACACCAAATCAAAAAAAATGAAAAATATAATAATCGCTTTAATGATTTTGCTTAGCGGAACAACGTTTGGACAAATATATAATCCTGTAAAATGGTCTACTTCGGTGGAAAAAATTTCAGAAAAAGAATACATTTTGAAGGCGGAAGCCGTGATACAATCGGGCTGGCATTTGTACGGACAATATATTGAAGAAGGCGGGCCGTCTCCAACCGCTTTTATATTCAAAAATCCACAAAAAAAATTTAAATTAGTTGGGAAAACTGAGGAAGATAAAGGGCACGAAGTTGTCGATAAAATCTTCAATATGAAGATAAAATATTTTGAAAAGAAAGCGCTTTTTCAACAAAAGATACTATTTACTTCGGATAAAATTGGCAATATTACGGCAGACGTAGAATTTATGGTGTGTGACGACAGCAATTGTTTACCACCGTCTTCTGAACAATTATCTTTTAAATTTCCGAATGCAAAAAAAGTAGCTGTTGCTGAAGCAGTAGTTGCAGCGGATTCGACAAGAGCTTCAAAAGAGGAGACAAACGTTACAAAAAAGGAGACGATCCAGGCAGTTACAACACATTCAAGTCCAAAATCTTCATCAAAGGGACTTATAAGCATTTTTATCATTGCCTTTTTATCTGGTTTTGCCGCTTTGCTAACACCATGTGTTTTTCCAATGATTCCGATGACGGTAAGTTATTTCACAAAGCAGAGTAAAACCAAAGCAGCTGGAATCAGAAACGCATTGATTTACGGATTTTCGATTATCATTATATATGTTTTATTAGGTTCGATTGTAACCGCTGTTTTTGGCGCCGATTCCTTAAATGCACTTTCAACGAATGTCTGGTTTAATTTAATTTTCTTTGTTTTACTAGTGGTTTTTGCTTGTTCATTTTTGGGAGCTTTCGAAATTATGCTGCCAAATGCATTAGCAAACAAAGTAGATTCACAGGCAGATAGGGGAGGGCTTATCGGGATTTTCTTTATGGCTTTGGCATTGGCTATTGTTTCATTTTCTTGTACTGGGCCAATTGTAGGAACGTTATTGGTTGAAGCGGCCTCAAAAGGAGGGATTGCTCCAATTATCGGAATGTTAGGGTTTTCAATAGCTATTGCTTTACCATTCTCCTTATTTGCCGCTTTCCCGGGATGGTTAAATGCTTTGCCAAAATCAGGTGGCTGGTTAAATACTGTTAAAGTGGTTCTTGGGTTTTTAGAATTGGCTTTGGCATTCAAATTTTTATCCAATGCCGATTTGGTTTTACAATTGCATTGGTTAGAACGTGAAGTATTTCTAACGATTTGGATTGCCGTTTTTGGAGTTTTAGCATTTTATTTATTTGGAAAAATTACATTACCCCATGATTCGCCGATAAATCATATTTCGGTTGGAAGATTGGGTTTTGGATTACTTATTTTGAGTTTTACTATTTATTTGATTCCGGGACTGTGGGGAGCACCTCTTAAATTAATTAGTGGATTCCCTCCACCAATGCAATACAGCGAATCTCCTTATGGAGTTGGCTTTTCCAAAAATACAGAAACAGCAAGTTCCTCTGCCTTACCAGAAGGAGCCGAATTTGGCCCACAGGATATTATCACTTTCCATGATTATGACAAGGGAATGGAATTCGCAAAAAAAGCGAAAAAACCAGTTTTATTAGACTTTACGGGGTATGCCTGTGTTAATTGCCGAAAAATGGAAGAATTGGTTTGGTCAGATCCTAACGTTTTAGGGGTTTTAAAAAACGATGTGGTTTTAATTTCACTTTATGTAGATGATAAAAAGGAGTTGCCAGAAAACGAGCAGTATGTTTCTGAAACCACTGGAAAAAAAATCAAAACAATTGGAAACAAATGGAGTGACTTACAAATTAAAACCTATAAAGCGAATGCACAACCATTTTATGTTATTGTTGATCATCAGAGTGCTAATTTAACGGAGCCTTCGGCCTATAATCCTAATGTTGAGAATTATTATAACTGGCTAAATTCTGGAATCAAAAACTTTAGAAAATAAGCTGTTTTAAAAGAAATAAAAGTAATGAATGCTATTCTTAACCAAACTAAACCAAACCAATTAGAAAAGTATTTTTCTAAGTTTAGAGAAAATACTGTTGGAGTAAATCATAGTTTTGAATCTATCTATGGAAAACAAGAACTGTTATATGCCGATTGGATTGCCAGCGGAAGATTATATGCTCCAATTGAGGAGATTATGCAAAATATGATTGGACCGATGATTGCCAATACGCATTCTTTTTCAAGTCAGACCGGCAAGGCCTCAACTTATGCATACCAGTATGCACGGAAGCTTATAAAAAAGCAGGTAAATGCAAACGAATCAGATGTTTTAATAACTACAGGAACGGGTATGACTGCCGCTTTGTCTAAGTTGCAACGAATTATGGGACTTCGTTCTGAAGATAATATTTATAATGTTAAACTTCATTATGACGATGACAGACCAGTAGTTTTTATTAGTCATATGGAACATCATTCAAACCAGGTTCCATGGTATGAAACCATTGCTGATGTTGTCATTTTACCTGGTGATGCAAACAATTTGATTGCTCCTGAAATACTAGTTGAAGCACTTAAAAAATATTCGGATAGAAGTTTAAAAATTGGGTCTTTTACCGCTTGTTCCAATGTTACGGGAATCATTACTCCTTATCATGAATTAGCCAAAATCATGCATCAGCATGGAGGTTTTTGTTTTGTTGACTTTGCGGCATCGGCACCTTATGTAGAAATGAATATGCATCCTGAAGATCCAGAAGAGCAATTAGATGCTATTTTCTTTTCTCCTCATAAATTTTTGGGTGGACCGGGAACGTGCGGTGTTTTGGTTTTTAATGAGAAACTGTATAAAGGCAATTTTCCTGATAATCCAGGTGGAGGAAACGTAAAGTATACGAATCCGTGGGGAGAATATAGTTATAGTGATGGAATAGAGGTAAAAGAGGATGGAGGAACTCCAGGGTTTTTACAAGTGATACGAACTGCTTTATGTTTAGAGCTTAAAGCACAAATGGGTATCGAAAAGGTGAAAAAAAGAGAAACTGAATTGTTGATTCTTGGTTATGCCGAACTTCAAAAGATAAAAGGTTTGTCTATTTTAGGAGATCTTAAAACCGAACGTATTGGATGTGTTTCTTTTACTGTTGAAAATTGTCATTATAATTTAATCGTCCGACTTTTAAATGATCGTTTTGGGATTCAGGTGCGTGGAGGTTGGTCCTGTGCCAGTACATATGCTCACTATTTATTTGATATAGATCAGGAAGCGTCAGGAAAAATTACCAAGGGAATCCTTCAAAAAAATCTAAGTGATAAACCGGGTTGGGTGCGTCTATCGTTGCATCCGACAATGGCAAACGAAGAACTTTTATTTGTTTGTGATGCGATACAAAAAATAGTTTTTAACTATGAAGAATGGCAAAAAGCCTATCAATATAATCCTTGTAATAATGAATTCGAAAGTCTAATCAGTGAAGAAACGATTGCTGAAGACGTAAAACAATGGTTTTGTTTGGAATGAGTTTAATTTAAAAAGCATCGAGTCATTTTATAGCATTTGCAAGTATAGGTAAAAAGTTTTTATCTGTGTAGAATTGCAAGAAATGGTTTGGGATATAGCAACAAAACAAAAAGAGCTGTATATTACATGATGTAGATTTTGTTTGTGGAAAGTGCAGTTTAAAGCACTATTTGGAGTTATTGTCAGATTAGATAAAAGTCTGATGTATTTTATTTTTTTGAGGTTTGAAAATGGTTTGGGTGTCTTAAAAACATACAGACCTTCTCTTTTATTTTGAGACGGCCTTCTTTGACTTTTGGAGTGTGGCGAAAAAAGTAGTGTTGGGTTGCAAAAGAGGCTGAGGAATGGACAAGCATTTTCAAGGAGTCTCAGCGAAAAATAACAATATAAAATACAATGGACAATAGTATTTGGTGATTGGTTAGATTTATAATAATCCTAATTGTTTGGCTTTATTTATTAAATCCCTATCGCTGCCTTTTCCCATTAGTAACTGCTCTTTTATATTTGCTTTTCTTTTTTCGATAGCACTCATAGAAAGAGGAATATAGTCAGGTAGATTAGTGGTTTTAACTCCTTCTGAAAGTAAGATTAGAATCTGACTATCATGTTTGTCCCAATTGATATTTCTTTTAAACAAATCTCGCTGGGATTCTTGTATAGTAGGGCTTCGGAAGATATCTCCACTTATAATTTTTTTACAAATAATAGGGAATGATTCAAAGCTAATATCATTTTTTGATACAAAACCTTCTGGGTTTATATCTTTAATAATTTTGTCTACGGTAAGGGGTTCACTATGCATTGTAAGAAGAACGATTTTACAATTTATAAAATTTTCCCGTAGTAACGAAGCCAAATCAATACCATTTTCAATGTTAAACTCCTTATAAGGAGGAAGGCTAATATCTAATAAAGCCAAATCAATAGTTGTATCTTGTTGCAGATGAAAAAATATCTGGTTGTATGCATCTTGACAATTATAGCTCTTTATAAAATTTGGCGTATTTTTTTGAAATTGGTTATCAGATAAAAGGTTACTATAGCTATCAACTGTCATAGGGTGGTCGTCAACTATCAAAATAGAAAGGGGCTTATTCATATTTTATTCAATTTGGGACAAAATTAATTAATATTACGGTTATTCCGTAATATTTAAACAAAGCAAAGTTGTTATTTTGTTATAGATTATGTTTAACTTAACCTACATTTTTATGAAAAGTAAATTGTACTTAGCTGCGGGACTAGTTTCCGTTGCTTTACTAACTTATTCCTGTTCGACCGACGAAGACAGTTATGAAGTTCAAGAAGTAAAAGCGATTGATTTTAAGAGTACGCCCCAGTCTCTTTTAATCAAAGAAATTACTGCAAAAAGAATTGATTCCACTACAGTAAAATTCGAAACAAATGTTACTGAACAGGAAGGTGATCCAATTAATCCAAAACCTCCAAGATAGTTTTTAGATATAATTAATTGAAACAAAAGTACCATATGATTTATTTGTAATTCATATGGTGTTTTTGTTTCAAAATGCTATATTTGAAATTATAAAATAATAAATTACATTTTGAGTACCCTTACAAAAACGATCTGCTTACTTCTAATAGCTTTTTTTTTTTCATGCCAAAAGAATCATTCAGATAGCTCTGCAAAAAACAAAACTATAACATTTGATAAAAGTTATTTAGTTGGTTTAAAAAAAAATGAAAAAGAGAAATACTTAGATTCTCTAGGTGATTTATTAAAATCCAAAGAAAATGATTCCGTTGTCAGAGAGGTATACTTAAAAGCCGCAACAGAATATTATAATATTGATAATTTAGAAAAATCTTTATCTTTCAGTTTAAAAGCTTTAAAGTTATCAAAACAGGCTGGCGATAGTGTCAGAATTCCGAAGGCTTTATTTTATATAGGCGATTGTTATCAAAACTCAAAAAGGGACAGTGCTTACTTTTATTATTTACAGGCAGAAAAAATATATTATAAATTGCATGACTTCGATAATATTGGGAGTATGTTATTCAATAAAGCCCATGTTTTATTTTATGATGGAAATTATGTAGAATGTGAAGTTCAAATTTCTAAAGCACTACTGTATTTGAAAAAATCGAATAATCACCGCTTGATTTATTCTTGTAATACATTAATGGGGAATTGTTTGGAAAAATTGGTTAACTATGACGAAGCATTACAATATCATAAATTAGCATTGCTTGGTTTAGAAAAAATGAAACGTTATGGTAAAGACAATGATGAAATAAATAATTATAATTTAATTTCTGTTATAAATATATGCAATTTATACGATTTAAAAGGAGAATTTTCGAAGTCTATTGCAAAATTAGAAAGTTTGCGTTCTGAAGATTTAAAAAAAAAATCACCCAGATTGTATGCTAATGTTTTAAGCAATTTGGCTTATTCTAAAATGAAAAACGGGAATTATAGAAATGTTGATTCTATGCTTTTTGAATCCTTAAGAATTGTTGACAGCATGGGGGTTGAGTCGGATATTTTGTATAAAAAGATACATATAGGGGAATATTTTTTAACCCAGAAGGATACTATCAGATCAGTTCAAAGTTTAAAAGAAGCCAATCAGTTAGCTATTAAAATTAAAAATAGTAATGAGATTTTATCTTCATTAAAATTGCTATCCAAATTAGATCAAAATAATAGGTTTTTTTATGCAAATGAATATATTAAAGTAAGTGACAGTATTAATCGAGTTCAACAAAATGCTCATAATAAATATGCCAGAATAGAATATGAAACTTCAAGAATAGAGGATGAAAATAAAATTTTGACAAAAGAGAATTTTTATATTTTAATTATTTCGTTTGGGTTGGTTTTAGTACTTATAGTAGTAGTAGTTTTAAGGTATTTAAAATATCGAAACAAAGAGTTACAGTTTGTTAAGAAACAGCAAAGAGCTAATGACGAAATATACAAGCTATTAACAGAGCAAAATAAAAAAATAGATATTGCAAAAGAAAATGAGAAGGCCAGAATAGCAAAAGAATTGCATGATGGAGTAATGAATAAAATTTATGGTGTTCGAATGAATTTAGGTTTCTTTAATTCTGTAATGGACGAGAAAGTAATTGAAAAAAGAAAAGTATATATTTCTGAATTGCAAAATATTGAGAGTGAGATAAGAATGATAGCACATGACTTAAAGCGGGGCTCTTTTATTGAGGGTAATGACTTTAATATATTATTGTCAAGTTTGATCGAAAATCAAAAAGAGTATACTACTACCAAGTTTAAATATGTGAATGATGGAATGTTTGAATGGCCAACGATTGAAAATATTTATAAGATAAATTTATACCGTATCATTCAGGAGGCAATTTTAAATATTAGTAAATATGCAAATGCAAAAAATTGTGATGTACTAATTCAAAGAAAGGATAACAATCTTTTGTGCCTGACTATTAGTGATAACGGAGATGGGTTTGATATGAAAATTAAAAAAAACGGTATTGGATTAAGTAATATGAAAGAAAGAGCACTTTCTTTAAAAGGCCGATTTAAAATTGAATCAAAAATTGGAGAAGGAACAAAAATTGAAGTAGTGTTTAATCTTCAGACATTATCTTATTAAATATTCAAAAAGAGGAAATAGAGCTAAACCGAGTTAGCCTTTACTTAATTCATACTTGGAGGTTGAGGTATTTTGATGTTTATCTTATTTTTCTTGGCCACTAACAAATATAAGGTGATACCACCTAAAATAACCAGTAAGGCAATCTGAAGTTCACCAAGAGTATTATTTCCTCTATACAAGGAATTTGAGTATGCCAATTTTGATCTGCCTTCGTCAATTTGAATTTGGGACAGCTGCTCCAGAGATTCTAAAGCCTGATTACTGGAGTAGGCTACTTGAGGCCAGTATTTATTTTGAGCTTGTTTATCAATAGTGGAACAAGAAGCTAGTAATGCCGCAAAAGATATTTTTTCTTTGGGAGTTAGAACGGTTTTGAAATATAATTTATCAATATTTTTCATGTTTTTTAATGCTGTTGTAATTTCATCTTTTTTTTGAGTATCATTTAATTTCGTTTGTACCGTAATTGCTTTTATGTAATGAAGCTCATTTGCGTATTGAAAGATATAACGAGCCACTACTAACCTGTCGTTATAGATTCCATTGATCGTCTCATTTGTCTTTTTGGAGTTTTGTAGCGTGTTAAAATTACTCAATAAGATAATAACCATAACAATAAGTATAGTAAAAGCAGCTTTTGTTTTGTTGCTATATTTTTTTAGAACTTTCATCGTGGTAGATTTTAGGACTACGCAATATAATGTATTGTCTTGGATTTGTTTCAGTAACTGAAAAATAATTTGTTTATTTTTTTACTTAAGTTCTTTATTAGCAAGAACAAAGCTATCAATTTATCATCCTACGCACTATAAAAGATGTGACTGTTAATCGAGTTATATAGGAACAGATGAGGAGTGATAGGAATCGTTTTCTTTTAGATCCCAGATTAACTTCTGATTTATGTAAAAATTATAGCTTCTTAAATTCTCTTGGACTGCTATTTTTTTTCTTTTTAAAGTAATTGGATAAATGACTTTCATCGGAAAAGCCAAATTCATAAGCAATCTGCTTGATTGGTATCTGGTTGTTCGAGATTCGATTTTCAATCAATTTTATTCGTAAATTATTGATGTAATCGCGATAAGTAATCAAAAAATTTCTCTTGAAGTAAGCGCTAAAATACGATTGGGCAATGTTGAAATGGTTTGAAATCGATTTAATCTGAATCAATTTGGGATCGTAAATGTTTTGATGAATATAAGATATAATCTGTTTGTTGTCAATATAATTCCCTTTGATTTTCAAATTCATACAGCGCATTGTTTCTTTGATTAATCCAAAGATGGAAAGAATCTGATAAAACACAATTGGAGAAGTTGAAACATCAGTTTTAGAATTATAAGCCGTTATATTTTCAACCGTATTTTTTAAAATCGTCTTACATGGATCATCTAATTTTAAAACCGTTTCCTTAAGTAATTTATCACGCATAAAATTTTCGGGTGTATTGAGCAAAAACTCATCACACGAAAGCTTTTTATTCGAATTAAAATAATTGTCAGTGAATTTTATAAAAACAAATCGCGTAGTTTTTTTTATGTCAAAATAATGCTCGTCATCTGGTGAAATCACAAATAGATCACCTGGTTTATAATGAAGCAGGTTTTTGTTCAGATGGTGAATTCCATAGCCTTTTACAATATAAATAATTTCGTAATAGGTATGACTGTGAACCGGAAGATGAAATTTCTCTTCTTCAAATTCATCAATAACAAGCGTTTCAAACTGATTTAATTTGGACATAGCTTATAATTACAATTATATAGCGCAAAAATACAACTTTTTAGAATTCGTTATTGATAAATTTGTACCCATAAATTTGCACTATAATTAAAATGAAAAAAAGTCTCTTCGCACTTGCTTTAGGTGGTTTAACAATAGGAATTACCGAATTTGTAATGATGGGTTTACTACCAGACATCGCTTCTGATTTAAAAGTATCAATTCCGGTGGCAGGATATTTAATTTCTGCCTATGCTTTAGGTGTCGTAATTGGCGCTCCATTATTGGTAATCATAGGCAGAAATTATCCTCCAAAAAAAATACTTATGATTTTGGCTGTGATGCTGACAGTTTTCAATGCCTTATCGATTATTGCACCCACATATACTATTTTATTTGCCTCACGATTGCTTTCGGGTTTGCCTCATGGCGCATTTTTTGGAGTTGGAGCAGTTGTGGCAAGTCGTTTAGCCGATAAAGGGAAAGAGGCACAAGCCGTTTCTATTATGTTTGGAGGCTTGACATTAGCGAACCTGATCGGAGTTCCTATAGGGACTTACATTGGACATCATTTCTCCTGGAGGTATACGTTTGTTTTGATAGCGATAGTTGGTTTATTGACCCTTATTTTTCTGTATTTATATATGCCAAATTTAGAATCAAAAGGAAATGAAAGTATGAAAAGTCAATTAGAATTTTTCAAGAAAAAAGAGGCGTGGCTGATTATTGCAATTACTGCAATTGGTTTTGGGGGGTTGTTTGCATGGATAAGTTATATCGCTCCTTTACTTACGGATGTTTCTAAATTCTCTGCGAAAGATGTTCCTTATATATTGATTCTTGCGGGGTTAGGTATGGTAGTCGGTAATTTGACAGGAGGCAAAGTAGCCGATAAGTTCTCACCTGAAAAAACCGTGATGTTCTTACTCTTGTTTATGGTAATCGATTTACTTTTGGTTTTTTTCTTTTCATCAAACCAATATGCTTCATTGTTCTTGGTCTTCCTAACGGGGTGTATTTCCTTTTCGATTGTGGCACCTATCCAGATGCTGATGATTCAGACGGCAAGAGGTGCAGAAATGATTGCTTCGGCTGCAATTCAGGCAAGTTTTAATATTGGAAATGCATTGGGAGCTTTCTTGGGAGGGCTGCCTTTAACGGCGGGCTATACTTATGCTTCACCAAATTTGGTTGGAGTTGTCATGTCAATTTTAGGATTGATTTTTACATTTATTTTCATACAAAACAGGAGAAATAGTTTGAAATTGAAGACAGTTGGCGTTTGAATTAAATAATTTTTTTTTTAACTCTAATGCGTAAAGACACAAAAATATAATAAAGTACAACTGATTTCTTAGTGCTGTGTTGTCACTATAGTTGTAGGATTCCAGTTTGGTCGTCGTTTCAGTGGGAAATTTTCTAAAGGAAAGGGGGTCAAGGTGATGCTTTTTGAAGTAAGTACTTAAAAGAAGTGTTTTCGTTTTTCTGACGTAAAATAGCCCCATAATCGAGTAAATCCGAAAGGAATTTGCTCCATTATGGGGCTATTCTATTTTTTTGCTTTTTTATAAAGTGTCGATGTATGCGTCCGTGACAGGCTTTTTTTGTTAGCAATTATAACGCACAAAAGGAAGGTTTTATTTCTTAACTAAAGTTAATTAGATTAAAAAGGTGTCAATACTATTTTTGTCGAATAATTGTCTTGCTTGGACTCCTTTTGGAAGTGGTAATTATGCGTTAAGTATTTTTTTTTATTATAATAAAATAAATGAAATGTTTTTAGTGCTTTAATTGCTTTATAATAAATTAAATACAATTTAAATTAAATAGAAAATGCCGCGAAAATTAATTTGTTCCTACCGTACTGTTTTTAGTATTCTTTTTTTAAGTTTCTTTTACGAACACATTTTATCAGTATGTGTTTCATAATTATTCTTTGAGATTTTTAGAGAACTGCAAATACATAATCGTATTTAATACTATAGAACAAGCATGATAAAGCTAAAAGGATATTTTAAAATGTTAGGTTTTGAAGAGAATGATTTAGATAGAATTTTAAATTCGTTTCGACTCCAAATATTTAAAAAACATGAATTTTTTGTAAAAGAAGATAAAATAAGCAAACATTTGGGCTTTATTGAAACTGGAATGTTTCAATATTACGTTTTGAAAGAAGGTGAAATTAGAACTACATATGTTTCAATTGAGAACACTTTTATGGCTTCGCGTTTAAGTTTCGTGAATGAAACTCCTGCTATTGAAAACGTGAGAGCATTAACAGATGGGAGCGTTAGCATTATTAGTAAAACCAATCTTAAAAAACTGATAAATGAAGTCCCCAGATTCAAAGATTTTTATATTAACCTTTTAGAAAGTTCTATTTGTAGTATCGACGCTAATCGTCATGACCTTATACTGCTCAGTGGAGAGCAGCGATACGAGAAAATGTTAAAAGAGGAGCCTCAGCTTTTGCAAAAAATCCCACTACAGTATTTGGCATCTATACTTGGTGTTACCCCTCGCCATTTAAGCCGCATCCGAAATAATACCCGTTAATTTTTTCTATATATTGGAACCCTAAAAGTAAAAAATAATTGCGAAATAGGGAATTTTTTATAAATAGCGGCATATTGGTACTTTTAGCTTTTTAGACTTTTGTCTAGTAAAATTAATGCTATAATTCGAAACTTTGTGTTTATAAAAAAAGTGTTCAAACTAGTTTAAAAAACAAATAAAATGTATTCATTTTTACTTATTGTTTCCACAAAAGTATTTTTATTTTTTGCTAATCATCTGCAAACGTAAATGATGGTAAGTAGATTTCGAATTTTTAGACGAAGCAAAAATTACAAATACAAAATAGATTTATGTTAAATAATGAATCGTTGTTACTACAAGAACGTTGTTTCAGTTTGAGTTATAAGCAAAATTAAAAAATGGAAAAATTAATTTATTCAATTAACGGAATCAACTACATTCTTTTTGAGATAGAATTGCCTTTAAAATTAGCAAAGAAATTTGAAACTCGAATTAAAGTGGTTGATGGAATAATTCACCATACAAAATACATGCACAATTTTTGGAAAAGGAACATAAGTATCAAGTGTTTAATCCCGGAAGTAAACGTTATTAGATTTAAAAACTTATGAAGGGGAGTTCGAAGAATTTTGTAAAACTTCCGTATTAAGGTGCCGGTTTGGTTGAAGACTATAAGAAAATTCGTTACTGATCTAAGCGCGCAAGACATTATGTTACCTATCAAATAAAAAATTATGTACATAGCATTAATTAATAAAATAAAGTCATTCATTACCCTTTCAGAAAAGGATTTGGTAATCATTAAACAACTTTTTCAAATGAGAGAAATAAAAAAAAATGATTATTTTTTAAAGGAGGGACAAATTTCAATGCAAATATGTTTTGTGAAAAAAGGTTTGTTCCGATATTACATCAACCAGGAAGGGGAAGAAAAAACATTTTATTTTGGACACGAAAACTGTTTTATGACAGATTATGAAAGTTTTGTTCCTCAAATAGCAACCTTGCAAAATATTCAGGCATTAGAAGACAGTATCGTTTTTATTATTTCTTACAATGATTTGCAGCAATTTTATTCTAAAGTTGAAAATGGAGAGCGTTTTGGAAGGTTAGCGTTGGAGTATGAAATGATAGATGTGGTTCGTAAATTAAAGTCATTTTATAAAGACAGTATAAAACAACGTTACGAAAGTTTCATTATAAAATACCCTGAAGTCCAACAACGAATTCCACAGTATCATATTGCTTCTTATGTAGGTGTTAAACCGCAGTCTTTAAGCCGAATTAGAAAAAGAATTTTATTCTGATTTTTTTTAATAATAAAAGTAGCGGAGACTTCATAGCAGGGACTTTAAGAATTGCAAATTTGATTCTTTACGAATATTTATATCCTCCAAATATTTTTGCTTTATTGGTTTAGAAAGGAAACCGCATACAAAGGGATATTTTTGTGCTTTTTTTTCAAAATCTTCTAGCGAAGAGGATAATATGTAGATAAGAAACTTTTCCTTTATTATCGGTTCAAAATTATTGAATGCATCCAAAAACTCCCAACCTGTCATAGTCGGCATATTGATATCCAAAAATAGAATGGTCTGATTATCTTCAGTGCAATCTCCAAGGCTTTTTTCGATTTTTATAAGCGCTATTTCTGGTTCTATAAACGTTACTACTTTAGCCTGCTGGTTAAACTTTTGAATCATAAATTTACCAATCAAAAGACTCGTACGGTCATCGTCAACCAGTACAAAATTAGTTATTTTCATCCTGAGTAATTAAATTAGAGTATTCATTTTTAAATTCTAAGATAAATTGGGTTCCTTTACCCACCTCACTTAAAACATTAATTTTTCCACCTAATAGTTCCACCTGTGTTTTAACCATGAATAAGCCCATCCCTTTCCCTTCAATATGGAGGTGAAATCTTTGGTAAAGACCAAAAATGTTTTTACCCTTTTTAGCGAGGTCAATCCCCAATCCATTATCTTTATAGGTAATTTTAATACCTCCCTTGTTTTTTTCTGAATAGATTTCAATTACTGGCGAAAGATCCTGTTTGCGGTACTTAATACTATTGGTTATCAGATTGAAAAAGATACTGTGCAAGTAGGATCTAACAGTTTTAAATTCGGGCGCATCTTTGAACCTGGTAATGATTTGAACCTGCTCTTTTTGAACTAAGTTCTGAATTCCTAGATTAATTGAATTTACAAGATTCTCTAAGTCAACCGGCACTTTATGCAGCGAAATATTTGATTTTACCTGCAGGATATTGTTTAAATCGAGAATGATGTTATCCAGTCGATTTACATTATCGGAGATTTCTTTTAAAAAGGTTTCTTTTACCTCCGGAAGATATTCTTCACTGTCCAATAGGTTGACTAATCCAAGTATGTTTGCCACTGGAGCACGCAGATTATGCGATAGAATAAAAGAAAATTGTTCAAGATTTTTGTTTGCGGTAACCAGCTCCTCGGTGTATTCCTGTAAATTTTTATTTAATTTCAGTAAACGAGAATCAGTTTCTTTTCGTAATGAAATATCTCTAAAATACACAGAAATTCCATTTATAGAGGGATATGCCGTAACCCCAAACCATCTGTTCATGGAATCTATATAAATTTCAAAATCCTGAATACTTTTTTCTTCAATACATTTTTGGTAGTACACGAAAAAAGAAGCGGATACAACTTCTGGGAATATTTCCCATATATTTTGTCCTATTGTTTTTTTTCTTGAAAAATTCAGCAAGGTTTCAGACTGTTTATTCCAATAGGTAATTATTCCGTCATAATCTATAGCAAAAAAGGCATCACCAATACTTTCCAAAATAAATTCTTTGTCTTCATTTACTTTTAAAACTTCTGATTGTACCTTAATAATTGTATCAATATCCTGAAAACTTCCGATAATCCGAAGGCATTTTTCTTTACAAAATTCCGGTACTGCAATTACTCTTACCCAGCGCTCATTCCCTTTAGCAGAGATTATCTGCACTTCAATATCAAAAGGGATATTTTTTTTTGCACTGTCCATGAACAACTGCTCCATGCTCTCCCGGTTTGCTCCAAGTTTGTAAAAGGAATAGATATTAGTTACATCAGGAATAAAATCAGCTTCTACTTCATGTATTTTTTTTGCCATGTCAGACCAGTAGATCTCATTTGTGATTAAATCGATCTCAAAACTCCCTATTCGGGAAAGAAAGGTTACTTTCTCTAATAGCCGTTCTAATTTTTTTTTCTCCGTAATATCTTGAAGTGCACCTACAATACGGATGATTTTATTTTTTTTATCTCGAATAATTAATGCCCGATCAATTACGTACGCATAATTTCCGTCTCCTTTCTTAAAGCGGTATTCTGCTAGCCAATACGTGCCTGTTCCTTCAATTATTTCATTAATAGTATTGATTGTCTTTAGCGCGTCCTGAGGATGAAGATGACTTTCCCATTTGTATCTGTTAGAATTAAATAGTCCCGAATCGTGTCCAAATAAAGTAGAGAAGCCTTGACCCCAAAATAAGCGATTTGATTTGGATTCCCAATCCCAAATAGCATCTGAAGTAGCTTTGCATGCAAGCCTGTATCTGGCCTCGCTTTCTCGCAAAGACTCTTCTGTCTTTGTCCGATCTGATATATCAGTTCCGAAAGCGTGAATCTCCTCTAGCGCTCCGTCAGCATTCGTTAGACTACTGATGTTCCAAAGAATAGATTTGGTACTACTTGTGCTTATAGTAACCTGAAAAATTCTATTGGGATGGTTCAGACATTTTTTTACCACTGCAATTATCTTGTTTTGATGATATTGTTTTAAAGTGGAAAGAAAATTAGTGCCAAGAAAGCATTTGGTTTCAAATCTGTCGCAAAAATCTTCTAGAAATTTATCATTAAAATAGGTAAATGATCCTTCTAGATTTGTTCTGATTATATATTTTGTTTGCTTTTGTATGATAGTTCTGTAGAGCGATTCTTTTTGAGTTAATTTATCAATTTCTTTTTTATACTCCGTAATGTCTTGTACTATTCCATGTCTGCTAAGTTGATTGCTTTGACTGTCTTTTAGCAATTCACCTCGCTCCTGAATCCATTTTATTGCACCATCGTGTAAAATAATCCTGTACTCAACATCAAACTTTTTTAACCCCAGCACAAAAGAGGTATGTTCTTGGTTGTAATTTTCCTGATCATCAAAATGGATGGTTTCAATAAAGTCTTTCCAACACGGGACATAGGACATTCTATCCTTTCCCCATATTGTAAAAACTTCATCACTCCAATAAAGAGCAGCAGTCTGCAGATTAAATTCGATAAAACCTATTTTGCCCAGACTTCCCAATTTTTGAAGGGTCGGGTTCTCTAGATTGCTTATAAATAAGTTTATTGTTTTTTTGCTAACTTTCTCACGACTCAATTTTTCCATTACATTTTAAGGCATTTAGGTATTATTTTTATTTGTTTTACGACTGGTTGATTTATCCTAATTGGAGTTTCTGACAACCGAAAGAAGGAGTGGGGAGTTTCTTTTTAATAAATTGCATATTGCTTTTGTATTATTTAACGGTGCTAATATCTATAAGAACAAATTGAATTTAATGGACATAAGTCTAAAAATTAAATTAGGAGTTGATAAATAATCAGAGGCTATCTATTAAATGGCAGGGCAGAAGAGATAGAATAGAGTAGACCTTTTTTAGTATATGCTGTTCTTCAGTATGTTTAATACGTTTTAGTGTTTTGACCTATTTGTAACAGAGAAGCCACAAAATAAGAAGGATAGACAATACAGTTTTTATTTTTTAGCCGATTTCAAAGTTACTTCCTGTGCTGATTTGGAAGTCTATACTTGCTGTTTCGGTCGCGCTTTTAAATTTACATTGGGTATAGTTCTTTCCTGCATAGAAATATACTGTTTGGGAATATCCATTTGTAGGAGCCATAAAAAATGATTTGTTCATTTTAATTTTAATATTTTGGTTGAATAATTGTATTTTGAGGCAGTTAATTTTACCAAGTAGGTACCTTCTGATAGATAAATATTGTCAATAGTCAGAATATTTTGGTAGGCCTTTTTTTCTTGATAAAAAACCACTTTTCCTAGTAAATCAAAAATGATTACTTTAATGAAGCCATCTATTACAGATGAAAACTTAAAACTTACATAGTCTGAAACGGGATTTGGATAGGTCGTTGTGGTCATGGCATATGGCATATTATGTAAATTCTCCCGAGAATAGGTACTTTGCTGGTAACCTTGGCCAACTACCAAATTATTATTTTTATAATTTCCTGATATACTCTGTTGCCCTATCGTTTGCCATACGGTGACCCCACTTGGCAAAAGTTTACGGTCACCCTGGCCAGATAGCATCTGATGATGCAATTCCTGTCCTTGTCCCTGAACACTGAAACCAAAAAATAGAATAATCAATATTTTTTTTATCATTTTTAGCTATTTATAGAATAGAAAGGTTTGTTTTTTTGATTTAGACAATTGTTAAAGAGCTACTACGGCTTTAATTTTGTGTTTTTGGCTATTACTAATAAACCGTTTTATATATCCCTGTAAAAAATATTTTTACATCGGTATTCCCAAAGAATCAAAGGATTTTTAAATCCATTGTATTTTAAAAATACATATTGAATCTGCATAATATTGTGATGATTTATGTCAAATTTTTTGTGGACAAATTTTCTAAATATTGAGAGGACTACACTAGACAAATGTCTAAAAAGCAGGTACGAGAATTTTATAAGAATATAAGCCAGCTAAACAGCTGTTTTATAAGGTAATGAAAAGAATATAATAGTGATCTTTCCCTATTCTTATAATTTAAAGAGTTAAGGATGTTTCCGATTGAAAATGGAGGTAAAGCGACAGGATATAGTGCACTATGTCTTATACTGAATAATGATCATCTTCTCATACTAAAATGCGACTTGAATTCCTGCATAGCACCACTGTTCTTATAAAATACCTGAAACCAGTAATCTGCTGAAGGGAGAGGATATCCATTAGAGGTACCATCCCATCCTGGACCCGCAGGACTTAGTTGTTTTATAAGTTTCCCATAGCGGTCATAAAGATAGATTATGGCATCAGGCTGATCTGCTAAATCCCAAATATTCCAGTTATCGTGATAACCATCTGCATTAGGGGTGAAAAAAATCGGATATTTCAATACATTAGCAAATAATGTAATAGCGCCGCAATCTCCTTTTGTATCATTAATACTAATACTATGCCTGCCTGAGGGTACATCCTGGAAAACGTTGTTTGTCTGATAAGAACCATTGTCCAATTGGTATTCGTAAGACCCAAAGCCGCTGTTAATAGTTGCGACTATATCAATACGGTCTTCAAAAGGAGCAGTCACCGTTATATTTGCAGATGCTAAGCTCGATTTTTCAACAAGAACTGTTGTTGGATTGTAGTTACAATCATCGCCTGTATCAATTGTTTTTTTTAGAACACTAACGGTGTAAGTTCCCTCATAGATAGCATTATAATTAACTCCAGTGCCCATTAATGTGCCGTTTAAGTACCATTCTGCTGTAAAAATAGCAGGATTAAGACCTGTAACTAGTTCGAGAGGATTTAGGAGAGCACCATTTTTGAGATCGACACAAAGCACCCCACCTTCAATTACAAGGTTTCTTAATGGATAAACTGTGATGTTAAATTGATCTTGAGTGGAACAACCTGGACTGGATTGTGATACAGCATAGATATACATTATTTGATTTATAAAGATATTTTGACCGGCAACATATCTAGTTCCTGTTCCATTCGGTCCGGAAAAATAATTGCCTAACAATAGTGAAGGGAGTGCGTATCTTCCGCAAGCCTCTACGTCTGGCTGGCGTGCTAAAATAGGTGTTGCAGAAATGGTGACAATAAAATTATCCTCATCAGAACAGGTAAGTCGGCTGCCGGCTATTGCATAAACGTAAATTGTTTGCGACGTAGTTACTACTGTTCCTGCAGAAATAATGGGCCCTTTTCCATTGGATTGAGAATAATAATTACCAATCGTTAACATCGGCAGTGTATAACTGTCGCAGCTGTTTACATCTGTAAAAGTACCAACTTCAATACCTGCAGCATCAACTTTAAAAAAAGTTTCAGAACTACAAGAGCTAAAATCATTCCATTCATTATAAATATAGATTGTTTGTGAGGTAGTAATAACAGTTCCCGAAGGAATGACAGATCCAACACCATGTCTCCCTCCGGAAGCGGTATAATACGTTCCATTATTTAATGTTTGAAGGGTAAAACCATTGCAGGTGAACACATCAGTAAAGCTATCAGCATCAGGTTTCTTTCTGTAGGTAATGGTAAATAAATCCTGTGCTGTACACCCAATACTATTGGTATCGTAAATGTAATATGTTCCGGATAGGGTGATTGGATTTCCTTCTTTTAATTTGTTTCCACCGCCATTAGGCTGATCGTAATAGCTTCCATTGGATAGATACGGTAAAATAAAATAGTCATCTTCACATCTGGTTTCGTCGGCTATATCAATTATCTCTGGTACTGGTTGTATTGTAATTTGATAACTTAAATTAGCGGTGCAATTGGGGGCGGTTGATGTGTTAACGTAATAATAAACAGTTTGCAAACTTCTAATTACTGTTCCGGCCGAAATAATAGTTCCAGCTCCTAAAGGCTGATCATAATAATTGCCAAAAGGAACAGCGGGTAAAGTATAACTTCCGCATGAAAAAATTGGTTGGTACAATGAGGTATCAACAATATAAATACTAAACACATCCTGATTTGTACAAAGGCCATCAATTGCAAATACATACACATTTTGACTAGAAGTCAGTACATCGCCTGCATTTAAATTATTTCCTGTTCCTCCAGGGCCGGAAAAGTAGTTTCCGTTGTTTAATGGAGGCAGCGTATAAGAATTACAGGTAACCACATCGTCTGGACTATCAACCAGAGGTAGCGGAAAAATCGTAATCACTAGAGCTTCATCTCTACAGACAACACCATTAATAACAGCATAATAGTATATGGTCTGGTCACTGGTTAAAACGGTTCCTGCTGGAATTTGCGTACCTGCTCCGCTTGGCGCTGTAAAGAAATTTCCCGCGGGTGGTGCAGGAATTATATAGTGACCACAACCAGTAGTTGGAATACTGATTTCATCAATTAAAATTATGGTAAAAGAACTTTGATTCATACAACGGTCGGAAGTATAAGGACCATTAGAAATATAGTAGGTGCCACCATTATGTATCACATCGCCGGCATTTAATAGAAGTCCTGTTTTGTCTGTGCCAGTGTAATAATTACCATTGTTTATCGGGGGTAAGATATATTTACTGCATTCAATTGCATTAGGAATAATATCCACTGGGGGCAACGGTGAAACTGTAACATCGAAATTGACACTATTAAAACAGGAAGAGTTTGAAACATCAACCATTCTGACCCAAATTGTTTGCACTGATTGTGCAATGGTTATAGGGAAAGCACTTGGATTTGCTATTGGATTTATATTGTTGTGAGCGTCATATTGAGATGTAAAATAAGAAATAATGTAACTGGCAGTATTTTGTCCATTGAGTACTACAGCATTTTGAACTGTTAAATTGGCCATTACTGTTCCTGAATTGTTGTCACAAAAAGATAATGGTGGAGGGGTAGTGGCTTTAATGGGGGCATTTACTAAAAGATTAAATGATAGTAAGTTGTCGCAAATTGTATTTCCATTTGAAATATGGATTGCTTTAATATATAGGGTCTGGTTTCCAATACTTGTATAAGACGATACTTGCGCTGCAGGAATTTGTGGTCCATTGGCATTCGCACTGGCTAAAGAATCAAAATACTGAATGGAATATTCATCAGAATTTAATCCTAATGCAACAAGATTGTTTTGTGTCAAATCATACTGATATGTGGTCTGACCAGTATAGCAAGTGGATAAATTTTTTGGTGAGATAGTTTGTAAATCGAAAAGAGTAACTTCGTCAGTAATCGTACATCCTGAAGCTGGAAGTACTGCATTAATTCCATATGTTCCAGCTTGTGTTGCCTTTAATGTAGCGGTAGTTGCTCCAGGAATAATTGAGCCGTTTAATGTCCAGGAGTAGTTATAATTTATGCCAAGTCCACTGTCAAGAAGAATGTTTTCGCTTTGACAGATAGTTTGATCAGGACCTAAGTTGGTCGTAGTAGTGAAACTTCCTCCTTTAATAAATACGGCAGAATCTAAATTACTGTCATTATAATCGCCAATAGCTAATTTTATTCGATAGGTTCGATTGGGAATAACAGTAGATGATGCTTTTAAGAGTACGGTTTCGCCCCGCATGTTTATAGCTGAAGTAGCTGAGTTGGATACATTATAGGTAGAAAATAAATTTGCATTGGCGGATAAACAAGAGGAATTATAGGCAAAGTCTCGAATGTTTTTTACAGAAACCGGAATAGCTGTTCCGGGAATTACTGCCAAGTTAACAGTAGTGTCCGTGGTTAAATCAGTCAGCAAAAAAGCAAAAACATCACTGAAACCGCATTGGTATTGGCCATATTCATTAGAAGCAAACAAAAAATCGAAACTAAAATTACTGGATAAGGGGGTAAAATCGAATTGAATAAAAGCTACATCCGTTATTGGCGCAGTTTGTCCATTGTTGTCGCTTATGGATTGAACATCAAGAGCTACAGTAGTGGTGATCTGGCTGCTTTCATTGATTCCTGTGTAGGTACCTTCGGTATATTTTGCAATACCATTTCGGATAATTATACCATTTGAGATGGGAAAAAGTGCATTTGTATTGGTAAACTGCCCAATACCTTTATGGGAAGAAAATACAAAATTTGTTAGGTTAGAACAAGAGTTTTGCATCAATTCATTTCGAACCAGCTGTGGAACACTTAATGTAGTAGTGTCAACTGTAATTCCTTGTGAAAACGAAATAGAAGGAAACAGTATTAGGAGCAAAAAAATAAAAATTTTCATAAATAAATTATAATAATGAATGAGTTTTTAGGATTGCTTGAAATTGATGCCAGCTACTATTTAGTTCACTATAGGGACTATCATGGAAATAGTAATGGCTTTTTACAAATAAAATTTTTGCTTTCAGGAGTCTATTGGGAATAGCCATTCGCTTAAAATAGGAGCGCAGAGATAAGAACCATTGTAAAAATTAAAAGTATAATTACTATATAAAATTCGTATTTCATATTGGCAAGATCAATCTCTCTTGCACAAATGCGGCATACCAATTGTTTTTTATAATCTATTCGTTTTCGGAATAATTTTCTTTTTATATAGTTTATTTGGATCGTTGGTGCGGTATAGATTTCTCGCATTGATTCCCTGTTAGGAAGTATATGGAATCCACAATTGCTGCAATTTGACATAATTATTTTTTTAGTTCTTATGAATAGTAAAAGTTGTTTTTATGATTTTTTAAATTGAAAAATGAAATTTTAACCTTGCTATGGTTGTAACTTATAGGGGACTTTAGTATGCAAAACCTCTGTTATAATTAGATAAAATAAAACCTATCGATAAAGATTGAACCAATTACGGGTATGGGTTTTTTTTGTTGGTTTATGGCATTACGAATTCCCAAAGTCAAAAGGATAAATAACACAAGTTCTGTTAGGATGAATAGTATCGTAATTGTTGGAGAAGTAGAATCAATTATTATGGGGGTAATACTAGGTAAAACTCCCAGGATTCCTAAACCAAATGATTGTTTTAGGTGGTATTTTGCTAATGGGGATTTCCCACCGTTGCTATACAATATAAATGAGACTATCCAGCCTAATATAGTAATGTAGCTAATAAGTGAAATTTTTTTTTTATTCATTTTGGTTTTAAATTTCATATACTCATTAAGTAAAAGCTTTAATCATTCGCACTTAGTATGTCTGTGAAATAGTATATTAATATTGAAATACTTAACTGTTGTTATAATCGTACGAGACAATTTTTTTAGTCAAAGAAGATTTTTTAGACCAAAATAAGACCTCAATTCCGTAACAATTTCGGGCAGTATTTTGGATGCATCCAATAGCATGATGTCATCAATTCTACGTAGTTTTACTAGGATTTCTTTGTTGAACGTACATAGTATCAAAGGGACTCCTATATTGTAGGCCTTTATAAATTCAAAGATTTCATCTTCAGAATAGATTACAAATATTATTACAGAATAGTTATTTAATATTTTATCGAAGTATCTAAAATTTTTACAGGTATCAAAAGAAATTTGCTCCTTGAAATTCTTTTTTATGAGCTTCGAAAAATAATTTTGGTTATCAAAAACTAACCCCTTTTTTTTATGCATTATTCTGTAATTTTATTTTAGATCTCTTGATAAATTTTGAATTTTTTTGTCCTTCTCCTGGGAAGTTATTCAGTCATTAAGGTGTTTTATTTTGGATTTAGATTTTTGATATATAGGTAGAAAAAAATGGATAGGTATAAAGCATTGAAACTTTATTTTAATTTATAATTGTTGATCAGGCAGCTAAATTTCCCCAAATTAATTCACTACTTAAAACAATACTACAAATTCTTAATAAATAAGTAGGAGCCACCTGAAACAACAAAAACAAATCTGTACTAAAATCTATCGGAACATTAAAGTAATTTTAGGGTATCATTTTTTTGCAGTACACTAAATTCCTAAAAGCATAAGGAGTATTATTCCCAAGTTTTAATAGCGTCAACTGGCGCTGAAAGTAGTCTGTAAAGATTGATGTGATACTACTGCAAAAACTTATTTACAACTTTTTTTAGCGGTATTAGATGAATGATAGGAACTGTTTTTTGATTGATTTGCTAACATATTTTTATGTGTTTTTTTATTATGCTGCAAACTTGCGTTAGTTTTTTTTATTTTTTATGCACCTAAGTTAATAAATGAATTACAGCGAATTTATTTGCGAAAACAAAAGGAGTGTAACAAACCGTAGTGTAATTTTATAGGACGTGCTTTTATATTGGTTGGTAGCGTAAGGCTTGGATTTCTTAACTATAGTTAACTAGATTGGAAAACGAAGTGTTTACTTTTATGCTTTGAAACACGTACTAAAAACACAAATTAGAATGCAAGCAATTGAATATAAACAATACGGATCTCCAGAAGTTCTTCACCTAAGTCAGGTAGCAAAACCTTGTCCTAAGCCAAACGAGTTGTTAATTAGGGTTTATGCCACCACAGTAACGGGAGCTGACGTTATGATGAGAAAAGGTAAACCATATATAGGTCGATTTTACACTGGTTTAAAAAGACCAAAAAGAAGAATCCTTGGATTTGAGTTTGCTGGTGAGATTGTGGAGGTGGGTCAAGAGGTCACCTTGTTTAAGATTAAAGACAAGGTTTTTGGAGGAACCACTATGCTGGGCTGTTATGCAGAGTATGTCTGTGTAAATGAAAAAGATGTTGTAATTACGATGCCAAATAATAGTAGTTATGAGGAAGCAGCTCCTGTAAATGGAAGCGCTATCACCGTCATGAACTTTTTAAAGGGTTTAGGCAAAATTCAGAAAAATCATAAGGTTTTGATTAACGGCGCTTCAGGAGGGTTAGGGACCTATGCGATTCAAATTGCAAAGCATTTCGGGGGGGAAGTTACCGGAGTATGTAGCACCAATAATGTAGCGTTGGTAAAATTTTTGGGAGCCGACAAGGTGATTGACTATAGTGCGGAAGATTTTACGAAAAGCGGGGAACAATATGATATAATCTTTGACACAGTAGGTAAAAGATCATTTTCAGAATGTAAAAATTCACTCACGAAAAATGGTGTTTATCTTTCAGCAGTTCTTGATTTAACACTTTTTATGGAAATGATTTGGACTTCACTATTTAGTGGTAAAAAAGTAAAGTCTTCGGCAACAGGAATGCTTCCGGTTCAAGAACGCTTAAACTATTTTATTGAACTTAAAGAATTATTGGAGACAGAAAAAATTAAAACTGTTATTGATACTTGTTATCCATTATCACAAGTTGCAGAAGCCCATACTTACGTAGAAAAAGGGCACAAAAGAGGGAGCGTTGTAATTTGCGTTTAAGTTAAGGCCAAGGACTACTTATACTTTAGAAGAACCCTTTTCCTGATTCTACTCAATGATTCAGGTTTAACACCAATATAACTTGCCAATTGATATTGAGGAATTCTTTGAAATAAATCGGGCCTCGTTTTTAATAACTTTAGATAGCGTTGTTCGGGGGAATCAGTAAGATACGAAGTTAATAATTTCTTTTGCTCAGCAAAATCAGCTTCCACTATAATTCGCGACAGTGTTTCAAATCTTGGGAACCGTTTAAACATTTCCTGGGCTTGTTGTTCATTCCCAATACTCACAGTTGTATCTTCAACGCAAACCAGATTATGTACTACAAGTTTTTCCGTATTAAAGTTGCTGAGTGAAATTACCCATTGTTCTTCGGTAAAAAAATTAGTGGTTTTTTCTTCCCCGTCACTCACAATATACTCTCTGATACAACCTTCCAGAATAAAGTAGGTGTCAATAGATTGCTGTCCTTCTTCTAATAAAAGAGACCCTTTTTTGAATGTCTTAGTAACCATACTCTCGGAAATAGCTTTTGATTCTTCTTCTGAAAGAGTTGTCATTCTTGAAAAATAGTTTACAAATTTATTTTGCATAGTCGTCTTTTAGTTTGCCATTTAACACCTGTGTTATGTCAATGGTTGATAATAGCACAGAATTGTAGGTGTTTTAAGACCTTAATGCTGGTATTTCTGTAGGTGTTGTCCAATGATGAATTCTAGTACTAAAAATAATGAAATTCAATGAATTACGCAAATGTTTTAAGGGGTTTTTAATGCAAATAGCTTGTGATGCGATTGCTAAAAGTAGCAATGTGTTTCTCTTTGATTTATAATTTGAATGTTGCTTTAAAAGATACATAGGTAATGTCTTTGCCACTTCCTGTGGACATAGGATAGCTTCCTGCTTTAAAATAAGATGCATCAAAAGAGAAAGATAGATTTTTTGTTTGCTGGTAGATGGTTTCAACAACATAGAATGTACCCAAGGTTCTTTTAGTAGAACTAAAAAGAAAATTTGGTCTGGGTCTGTTTTGGACCATTCCTGGTGAATAAGTTCCGTCTTGATTGTTATTTCTTGCCAGAAAGAATAGTTGTGCCACAATGTTTAGTTTTTGGGTTGGATTTATTTTAAGGTACGGATATAAGCTTATTATGTTTGTAGATCCAATAGGTATTGCCAGGCCATAAGCAGGTTTGGCATACAATAAATTATAGGTATTTAATTTGTTGTCCCCGCTATTTTTATCTCCCGAAGCTGCATTGGCCGCAAAACCAATTATTCCCTTTTTAGCGGGCAGTAGCATTAAATTAACATCCGCTAAAATAGTATAGGCACTAATAGTTAAAGCATTGAATTTACCGGACTGATAAGCTCCTTCTATTTCAAAATTTAATGTCTTATAATTTGAAAATAAGCGCGTGCCAAAAGTTTGCCTGTTTTCAAATCCTGACTGATAGTTGTATTTTCTCAATTTGGATTGAAAATTAACAGCAAAATAATCCAATCCTATTTTACGATTAAAAAAATAGTGCGTTCCATAGATACCAATCAATCCTTCATTGAAGTGCTCATCATCAAAAGCATATTGTCTTGATATTACTTTTGAAACTGCAATGAAGTCAATTCCTCCGTTTTTAAATGAATTTTTAACTATGACTCCGTCAAAAGCTTGTCGCGTATTTGGACCTTCTCTCCCTGTTAATAACCGATGATTACCATAAAAGAATTCTTGTCTTCCTACTCTTAATTTCCAATGGTTTGATTTTATTTCAGCAAAGGCCTGATGCAGACTTAATTGATTTTCATCCATTTCTGGAACAACTGGACTGTCATTAAACAAACGGAGTGTATTGTTAAGCTGGACAAAGAATCGAAAATGATTGCCCAGGTCAATACTAGAATGCAGCAGAAGTCTATGAAGAAGTTGACTGCTGTTACTATCCGGATAGGTTGGTGGTACGTCTCCAAAGTTTATATTGTTGAAAACCTGAAACTGTTCGCGCAATTCGCCTCCAAAAGAAATATAATTTTTATCTCCTGCCGCAATATATTTCAGTTGATCAAGCCCTTGTTTAAGGCTGTCATTTTTTAAAAGCGAAAAGTCGTCATCCTGGCGCAATAGGCTGATTTTATTTTGCGCTAGAGTAGGAGCAACTACCATTGATAAGACAACCGTTATTCTGTAAATTAAATGATTAATTTTTTTCATAGGTAGTGTAGTCGGCTGGTTTTAGAACCCTCCGTCGATTGATTAAATTTAAATTTTTGATTACTGTAAGATTGGCTATAAAGTGTGCCTGCAACCCACATTTCGTGAAATTGCCGTTGTGAGTATGCGGTTTATTTTCAAATTTCTATTTCAGTTTTAAATATAGCTATACATCTCTTTTTATTTGAATCAATGTAGAGGCATCATTCTCAATAAGAAGGCTAAGTTTTACTAATGATATTGTATGTCTTATCCGGTTTCGTTACCAACCGATTTGTGTGAGAATTTATATTTTTAATTGCTTAGGTTCACTGATTGGAAGCTAATAACGTTTTCGAACTTTACATTTGGTTGTTTTTCAGAGTACAAAGCTCTGGTCACCCGGTCAACTAAATAAAAAAAGCCTTTTTGTATTTTTAGCAGTTTATTTTTTTTGTCGTGCATTTTTATAAATATCTGGATTGAAAAGTTCCATATATATTTCTGGTTTTGGCAATTTTGAAAATCCATATTTTTCATATAACCAGTCTGCTGTTGATGTTAATAAAATCCAGCGTCTCAAACCCTGTAAGTTAGGATGTTTCATAACAGTGTTCATAAGCTTTTTTGAAAGCCCTTTTCCACGGTAATTTTCTAATACATAAATGTCTCCTAAATATGCAATTGTGGAGAAGTCAGAGATTACTCTTGCAAATCCGATTTGCTTGTTTTGATGAAACAGCCCAAAATTAAGTGAGTTTTCAATAGAAATTTTGACTGATTCAATAGAAATATTATCACTCCAGCCCGAATAATTTGACAGGAAATCGTGAATTGATAAAACGTCCATTTTGGTTTTATCGGTCGTAATTATAAAGTCTTCAAAATTAACTTCTATTGTTTCCATTTTTTTATTTTCAATACGATTTTATTGGCGTTAGTGTGTTGTTATTCAGGTGTATTTCTATTTTTTTTATTTCATGTTTTAATCCCAAATTAACGGACGTTCTAGTCCAAAAGTTCTCATATATGACAAGATTTGCCCGGTATGAACTGATTCGTGATATGAAATTCTTAGCAAATATTCTTTCACTCCACGGTGAAACATAATCTCCAATATTCCCTCTTTCATTTACAATTTTATGAAACAAATGTTCTGCTTCCAAAATGTGTCTTATCATTTCAATTGTATTCATTGCTTCATTATCGGGTTTCCAAAAATAAATTTCTGGAGTAATTCCTGTTCAAAGTTTCAAACTTCGTCTTCTGATTTCTTCAAAATTTAGAATTATTATTTCATTTTGTGTCATATAGGAAAGTGATAATTAGCTGCAGTTATTTATTGAGTTATTCAATTTAATATTTATAATTTCTTTTCAAAATTTGTTACGGGATTTACGAAAAGCAGCGACTCTCTAAAAGGTATCGTTTATAATAGCATACGCAGCATCAAACGTATTTCTATTTGAACAATCTCCAGCTAAAAGTACCCAATTTTTTTTTCAGAAGCCGCCTAAAAATAAATTTTCACGATTACTTTTTTTAATGGTACTAATTCAACGGTCTCGCCTTTTAGAATTGCGGGCCTTTTTTTTGTTTTAGTAAGTTGGAATTCTCGATGTCAAATTGAAAACTTACAGTCAACCGCAGATCATTATCATATTAATAATGACCTATGGGTGCTGTCGCTTTCGCGTATTAAAATCAGTAAGGCTTTATTACTTGTCCTGTGTTGGCCCCGAACACGCTTTTGCGAAAGCCATATTCGAGTTGTTTCATTGTTACCGGAATTTCTCCAGGGAAAAAAGGAAAATATTGCGGAGAATTTTCTATAACAGTAGGACTCACAGCATTGATACGAACTCCGTTTTCGAGTTCAATTGCCGCTGCGCGTACAAATCCCTCAACCGCTCCGTTGGCGGCCGATGCATTTGCGAAATTTAATTGTGGTTCATGCGTTAAACCACCGGTGATCAATGTAAATGAGCCTTTAGGATTGATATAATGCTGCCCGATAAGTACCAAATTAATTTGTCCCATCATTTTTCCTTCGACTCCTTTTCTGAATTCCTTATCGGTCATTTTTTTCCAAGGCCCTACATAGGTTGGTCCTGCTGTTGATATAAGAGCATCAAATGGACCTGCTTTTTTGAAGAAATTTTCTATTTCTTCAGGTGAAGTAATATCAACTTGGACGTCTCCACTTTTGGAACCGACTCTTATTATTTCGTGATCTTTTTCAAATGCACTTACTAAGTGCGTTCCCATGGTACCTGATGCACCTACGATGATAATTTTCATTTTTTATGTTTATTTATTTAATTGATTAAGCAAAGGTAGATCCAGATGCAATCTGCGGGATAGGACAAAAATGAAGTTGAATAGGACTTATTTGAAATTGTGTGAACGCTGCAGGGGATAGGCTTTTTTAATGAATTTTTAGGCAATAGCTGTCCCGGTATTTTGTCATCAGGATAATAGAAATTAGCCTGCAATTTATAGTCTTTTCTTCTTGTCTTTAGTGTGAGCTATTTAGAGTAATTTATTTTTTTCTTCCGGCAAATCTAATCACAGATCCCTTTCCATTATGGTATTTTCCTTCGTCTAAAAGGACTTCTCTTTCCTCTAGTAATATTGTGTCATAGTTTTCAAAGTCAGCTGTTATTTCTGCTTTAGAAAATAACATAGCACTATCTTTTGGGCCTCCTACTTTTGAATTAAGTTCATTAAAGCGCAAGTGCTTTTTGCTAAAAGCCTCAAAAATAATTATGCCTCCTGGTTTGAGATATTCATTTAATTTTTTGTGAAAAAGTGCTTTTTTTTCGGCCGCAAAATGGGCATAGACCAATCCAATGGCATCAAATGATTCTTTTTTAAACTGAAGTTGTTCCAGATCTCCGACAATATAATCCAGAGTAGTGTGGTTCTCCTTTGCAAGTTCTAGTGCCTTTGATTTTCCTTCTACACTTAGATCAAAAGAAGTTACTTCCCAACCTAATTGTGCAGCAAAGACTCCGTTACGTCCTTCGCCATCCGCTGGCATCAATATAGTTCCAGGTTCAAATTTTTGAAGCCATTCTTTAAAAAAGACATTTGGACCTTTTCCATAGGAGTGACCCTGTTCTTTATAGCGATCATCCCACATATTTTTGTATGCATTATCCCAAGATTCATTCATAAGTCTTACTGTTAAAATTGTTCCAAAATCATTTTCTTGCTTGCGGTCATGCCAGCCGTTGTTCCCATTGCTACAGCATTTGCAACGGTACGAATACGGGTCGTATTATCGCCGCAGGCAAAAACACCAATAACCGTGGTTTCTTGAAAATGGTCAACCTTAATATAACCTTCGTCATTTAATTCGCATCCCAAAGATTGCGGAATGGGACAATGCTGCTCAAAGGAGTTACGTGAGTAGATTGCTTTCACGGAAGATTTGGTGCCGCCTGTGAAAATGATGTTTTGAAGATGGCCATTGGTATGTTCCAATCTTTCAACTTTCTTTTCTACTATTTTAATATGATGTTTCTCCAGTTTCTCCCTTTGCTCGACTGTCAATGTTGAGATTCCGTTGGTAAACAGCGTTAAATCATTTGTCCAATTAGAAATAAGCTTGGATAGCTCATAACCATATTCTCCATTGCCCAGAATGCCGGTTTTTTCATTCCTTACCTCGTATCCGTGACAATAAGGGCAATGCAGCACCGAAATACCCCAACAGGCTGAAAATCCGTCAATGTCAGGCATAGCATCTCTGATGCCCGTTGCAAAAATCAACTTGTTTGCCTGAAATATTTCACCTGATGCTACTTGGACTTCATAAAGATTATTCCTTTTTCTTCCACTAGTGGCTAAACTGTTTAAAAACGTTACTGTTTTATATATTTGTACTTGCTCTTTTCCAAGGTTTGCGATTTCTGTCGGGGTTTTTCCATCTTGTGTCAGGAAGTTATGCGAATGAGGTGTTTGCTCATTACAAGGCTTTTCGCTATCAATAATTAAAACCCGTTTTAATGCTCTTCCCAAAGCCATGCCTGCCGCAAGCCCTGAGTAACTTCCCCCAATGATAATTACATCAAATTGTTTGTTAGCTGTCATTCTAGTATATTTTGAAATTTTTGATAAAGGGAATAGTAAATTGAGTGCTGTAATTGCCAGTCCACTTTGCTTGATAAATTCACGTCTGGAAGAAGAGGATAAAGTTTCCTTTACAACTTTCAGCTTGGATTATTTTTGGTCACTTTTGTCTGAAAGAGACCGATGATAAAATCCACAAAAGGAACACCAATAAAAACGATCCAAGGAACTAGTGTTAACGTAAGGAATAACGTTTTTTGATACAAAGGTAAAACCAATGACGATTTTCCTAATAGATAAAGAAACACTGTAATGGAAGGGTAAATTACAACCCAGATCTTTATCGATGCAATTAATTTCATTTTTGTTTTCATACAGACTACTTTTTTGAATGTTTATATTCAGCAAAGGTATTACGAGATGAAATCTATAGGATAGGACAAAAATGAAGTTGAATAGGACTTATTTTAAATTGTGCCTGAATGCCTCGGGTGAATACCCGGTATTTTTTTTAAAAAACCTTATAAAATAGGAAATGTCTTCGTAACCCAGATGATCTGCTATTTGATTTACCTGATTAGATGTTGCAAGAAGTTGTCTTTTTGATTCTAAAATAATATATTCATTAATAAGTTCCGAAGGCGTTTTATGTAATGATTTCTTAGTAATAGCATTAAGTTGATACGTGGAGATGTTCAATAGCTCGGCGTATTGAGACACTTGTTTATTTTTAGTGATATTAGTCTCTAAAAGGTGTAAAAATTTCTCTAATTGTTCTTGTGAGTATGGGTTACTATCAGTAGAAGCAATTGTCTTATTTTGTCGATGTCTAACAAGCTCAATTAAGAAAATACTAAGATTTGATTTTATAACCTCCTGGTATTCTTCTTGTTTTTCTATAAACTCTTTGAGAATATAAGCCAAAATGGCATCCAGTTTTTTAAATCCAATGCTATCAAGGTTGCAAAAAACCAGATGACTTACCTTGCGTAAAAGCTCTTGTGATAATTTGTTTTGAGAATAAAAAAAATCGCTCTTAAATTGAAGTAAATATCCGGCACTTCCAGCTTTCAACGTAAGCTGATGCACCTGTCCCGGGCGCATTAAGAATACAGAATGGTCCTGAACTTCATAATGTGTAAAGTCTATCTCATGAGAACCCTGTCCCTTTTTCAAAACTAGTATATAAAAGAAATCATGCCTGTGAAGCTCCTGAATCAGGTCCTTTCCATCCAGCAACTCCTCAATATCCCTTATACTAAAGCTCCCAGATAAGTTGGGTTCTTTCTGGATTTCATGAATATGCCTTATTGGAATTTTTTCCATTTTTGTTTGATTCTCGGCGGATTGGAAAGCTGATAAATTTTTACAAAGGAAGCGAAACCTTTTTTAATTACCAAAGTTCAGCTATAGGAAGTGTTCCGTTTATCGATTGTGATCTTAGTTATATGGGGCACTTAAAATTGTGTCGTAGCTAAAGTATGCGCATTTTACCAAGAGATGTTGTATGATCGGTTTTATTAAATGAACGTTAATAAGTAGTTTGTTTCTGTTTTAAAATTAAATTTGACAGGTAAAATCGTAAATTTGCAAAATGAAATTGTTCAAGGACTTTACCTCATTTAACGAATATGTGGGCCTGCCAAAACCATTGGACAGCAACCTCGATATTGGCTATTATGATCCCAAAATAATGCGCCTGCAATCAGAGCCGGTGATGGTAGATTTTTACCGTATTTCTATTAAGGCTAACTTTACAGATAAATCCGTTCCTAATCCAAAGCCCATCACAGCAGTTTTTTTTAATAGCCCTGAACGAGCCAATGGTTGGGATATAGAGCCAACTTACAACGGTATGTATGTTCAATTGTCAAAAACACTTATTGAAGAAAACCGTTTTCTTTTCAAACATTATTTAGATTATGGCGAACACGAGGCACTAATTTTAACTGAAAAAGAAGAACTGGAAATTAGAACTATTTTTAATCTAATGTTCCAATATTATGATTCAAAGCACGAACATTTTGAAATACTGCTGTCCTATGTTCATGTACTGATATCTTTGGTTGAAGCATTTTACAAAAGACAATTTGATACCAATCCCAAGCAATACAATCGCATTTTATCTGATTTTCAACAATTGTTGAACGAATATTATGATCAGCCCATTAAGCAGTTACCAACTGTTTATTATTTTGCTAATCAATTAAAATTAACACCGAACTATTTGGGCGACATTATCAAACATTTTTCTGGTAAATCGGCTCTTGAAACGATACATGAAGTCATTATTAAAAAAGCCAAAGAATTGTTAGAAGGACGGACCGATTTAAACAATACTGAAATTGGCTATGAACTCGGCTTTGAATATCCTAATTACTTTGCCAAGTTTTTTAAAAAACACCTGAACCTTACACCAAAAGAATACCGTAAAAGCGTTCGAAAAGTAAAGTAATAATTGTACTGTATCAGTAAAATGATTCCTTTTTTTTAGTAGTCTGTGTCCTTAAGCAACAAAGCTAATTTTTAATTTTGTCCCGTAATTAAATGGAAACAAAATGAAAACAAAAATCGTAGTTCTGGCACTACTAACTATGTTAACAGCAGGATATAGTATATCGGCTCAAACAGCTTCCTTTTCAAGGGTAACATTCAAAAACGGGAGCCTGAAAATTAATAAAAATCGATTTTAAATATGAAAAACGTAAAAAAAGTATTACTAATCAATACCCATTTAATCTATCCCAATTGGACAGAGGGAACCTTAAACAATGCCTTTATTCAAATCGCGAGGGATTTCTTTATTTCAAAATCCTATGAAGTAATAGAAACAAAAATACAGGAAGGCTATAATCCAGAAGAAGAAGTGGAAAAACATTTACAGGCCGATATTGTTATTTTGCAAACTCCCATAAACTGGTTTGGCGCACCATGGATATACAAAAAATATGTGGACGAAGTCTTTAATAGTGGGCTTAACAGTCAAAAATTCCTTTCCGGCGACGGGAGAACAAGAGAAGATGTAACAAAACAATATGGTACGGGTGGCAAAATGCAAGGAAAAAAATTTATGATTACTGCAACTTGGAATGCTCCTGCCGAAGCTTTTGAGAACTCAAATCAAATGCTAATGAAAGGAAAAAGTACTGCTGATTTGTTCTTAAACATAAGCAGCAACTACCGATTCTGTGGTTTTGATATTTTGCCGGATTACAATTGTTTCGACATTTTTAAAAGCGCTCAAATTGAAGAAGACTTACAAAATTATCCGTCACATTTATCAGATGCCTTAATTTTTTAAAACGTATTGTCAGTAATATCATGACTAAAATTTAGAGATGATATTACATTGTCGTGACACTGTCACGACAATGTAAATGATTATAGTTTTGCAATTTGATTTTCCCTGTAAGAATTGGGAGACCAATATTGACTAGGATTTACAGATTTTGAGATACAAGATAAGTGCAATTTATATCAAAATAAAAAGAGCAAAACTTTAACCATTACTTCAATTGGAAGACATTAATCTGTAGTAATGTTTTTTTTGAGAATTCTAGTGGATGATCTCACAGAACGACCCTATTTGTTGCAAATGTCTCTCGGTTTGGTATTTATTAAAGTTATCCCATTTTGGAGGAGAACTTGTTTTTTGTCCGTACATGGAATCCAGACAAACATTGTTATCTTTGTATTTATCATGTAAAACAGCCAAAATTTTAAAGAAAAATTGATCTAGCATTACGATAGCTTCAAATTCTGATTTTAGTGTATTATAATTACTATCTGATGGATTTAATAGTTTCAGTAAATCTAGAACTTCGTTCTTTTCAGCTTCATTGATTTCAGCTAAATAACCCATTTTTAAAGTTTTAAAAACCAAATTATTCCAAGCCACACTATCGTGTCCCCATTGAATATTGGGTAGATTTAAAGAATGCTCACAAATTAGAATAATGGAAAAAAGAACATCATTTAAGTACTCTGCCGGAAACTCGTCAAAGCTTCTGAATTCAAAACCGCTTTGGTACATTTTTTCCTGATTAAAATCAAGACCCACATCTGAAAGCAATTCATATTCCATGTCTACTTCAATCTGATCTCGCCACCAGATATTTTCTTCTTTTTCAAATTTCAGCAGTTTTCTAAAATCATCTACTTTATACGTTAGAATTTTACCTTTTGGCATCGATTTATTAAAAGTTCCTACGCCAATGTAACGAGACATAGCATTTCTCATAGAACCCAAAGTAAATTTTTTGTCCAAACTGTACGTATCACTGATCACTCCCATAATGTCAGGACTTCCAAGAGTTGCTATAAAAAATGGCTCAAACCATTGTAATAAATAAATGGCGTTGGCGTGTGTTTTATCAAAAGCATTGTAATCCACAATCCTACTGTCTTCAGTTAATGACGGTAAAGTAATATGAAAATGGTACGTTCCATTGTTAAACAAAACGAGGTTTTCCTGATTAGTCATGAACATATTAAGACCATTGTTGTAATCGGGAAAATTTAATTTCCCATTTAGCACAGATGATTCATTGATTTTATCGAGGAATAGCTTTTTGGTAGCTTTTAGTTCTTTGCACGAATCAGCTATCGTTCGGTTTTCAAAATATTTGGTCACAAATTCAATAGAATCTCCATCAAAATGTACCGACCCCATCGTTTTGTTTCTTTGGGTAATCATACTTTGAATATTGTACGGTTGATCCTCAAGGAAAAGCTCCATAATTGATTTTCCTAGATATTCAGGATTTTCAAGTGGCTGTGGGTTTACTTCAGTTGTTTCTGGGGTAGCAACTACTGTTTTTACTGCCGATAATGTTTTGTGCTGATAATTTATATCCAGTTTTTCAAGCGAATGACTATTCATCATTCGGCTCACTTTATAATTTTCATTCATGCCAAAAGCTTTTTTCAGCAAAGGAGCTAAGCTGTCAGGTTTATAGCATTTTCTATAGTCAATACTGTATTTCTCAAAACCAATTTTTTCTTGTATAAATTCACCAGAAACTACTAGGGATTCTTCAAATTGCATGTAGGTTTCGTTTTCTAATCCTATTCCCCAATAATATTTTTTTGTCTGATTGTCTTTCATTTATACTACTTTTCTTTTTTTATGGTTTATTGAACTTTTTAAAGTCATTATTTTTATTCGGAAATACGAATCTAATCTATTAGAAATCAAAGGGAAGAAATCTTTTAATGGGTCTAAAACTGGATTGTTTTAGATCCATTAAAAAGTTTCATATTACTTTTTAAATTATAGGAATTTAAATTTCAGTCTCAGAAATTTTGCACTTGTATCGACTGAAAGATTGATAAACAAGCAAAATTTTATAATGGGGTTATAAAATTACTATTATCACTTTTTATATCAATGATTTAAGCTGACGAATAGCCCAATTACAACTTTTACAATTCTTGTTTTTTCCAAGTTGCAAAAGTAGTTCTTTATTGTGTCATTTCCAAGTAGTTAACATGCTGACAATCAATAAAGGTTTTGGATGTCTGAACAATCGGGTTAATTGTTTTTGTTTATTCATGGTAATAAAAAACATAAGAGGAATATAACGCATCATTCCACCAATCTTTTCTAACATCCGAAAAGTAATTGTAATTCAACTTTCCTGCTTGTGATTGCAGTGGATACACTACTATGCCATTCTCTCGATACGCTTTATTCAAATCCGTTTCGGGAACAACAGGAACAATATGTCCAGAGAGTCCTTTTTCTTTTCTTTTGGCGCAAATTATTCCAATTCCGCCAGTGGCATTCACTTTATTTTGAATTTCATCAGCAGTAAGCATTCTTTTCCAACCAAAACTGGCGCCCCATTGTAAGAACCAATCGTGTATGGCACTGGAGTAAATGCGATCAACAGTTTGCTCAAAAATAGCTTCTATTTCCTGTCCCTGCACTATTTTTTCCAGAGCTTCATCCGTCCACCAAACTGTGGGAAGATACACTTTACAGAAATAACAATAATCGTAAGAGTACACATTGCAATAAGTATCTTCTACTGTTCTTTGATACCTGACATTTGTAGCAACATCCAGTTTGTCAATGAGTCGGGCAATACTTTCTTTTTTACTGGCAGAATCAGTCAGATCTCTAAATGGAATACTGGAATCTGCGATAGGTTTTTCCTTCATTTCCATAGAATCTAACTGAGATTCCGGATCGGGTAGTAAATCGGCTTTCATTATTTGACTATTCGGTATTGGATTATCACCCAGAGGTAACGATGCTACTGATATAGGATATTTTTCCATCTTGACTACTTAAAATTAATTGGCCTAACGCTGCAGGAATTGACTATTCGCACAACGTAATTTTGTCAACCAGAAAGTAAATATAGGGATTTATGCTTTCCAAAGAGTTATAGAAAAAGACAAATTATCGAAAACAGTACGATTAATTAAGTTGGTTTAGGTTCTGTCGTATCTAAGGGTAAGATTAATTTTGGAGTTAAAAATCGTTCCATTTTGAATACTAAAGATCATTGTTATACGAAGTATATTATTCTATATGCAGTGTATTTTATCTTGTAGAGAATAAAACAGCAACAATAGCGTTCTTAAACAAAACTATATTATGGGCTTATTTGATTTTATGATAGTGGAGATAGCTATGGATTTAGGGACGGCTAATACTTTAATAATTTATGATGGAAAAATTGTGGTGGACAGTCCTTCGATGGTGGCCAGGGATATTAGAAACGGGAAAATTATTGCTGTAGGTAAAGAGGCCAGTTTAATGCAGGGTAAGACACATGAGAATATTAAAACAATCCGACCGCTTAAAGACGGGGTTATTGCAGATTTTGATGCCTCAGAGAAAATGATCAGTTGGTTTATAAAAAACATACCTGAATTAAAGAAAAATTTTTTCACTCCCGCACTGAGAATGGTTGTATGTATTCCCAGTGGTATTACCGAGGTAGAAATGAGAGCCGTAAAGGAGTCCTGCGAACGGGTAAACGGGAAAGAAGTGTATTTAATTCATGAGCCTATGGCTGCTGCTATCGGAATGGGTTTAGATGTGATGGAGCCTAAGGGAATTATCGTCGTTGATATAGGAGGAGGGACTACGGAAATTGCGGTTATTGCACTCGGAGGAATAGTTTGTGACAAATCCATAAAAATTGCTGGGGACGTTTTTACCAATGATATATTGTTTTATATGAGAACGCAGCATAATTTGTATGTTGGAGACGCTTCTGCTGAGAGAATAAAAATTGATGTTGGCGCTGCAATGGAAGAACTTGAGGATGCTCCTGATGATATAACGGTCAGGGGAAGAGATCTTCTTACCGGGAAGCCTAAAGAGGTCAGCATTGCCTCTAGGGAAATTGCAAGAGCTTTGGATAAATCAATACAGAGAATTGAAGACGCTATTATGGTAACGCTTTCATTGACACCACCAGAACTGGCTGCTGATATTTATAATACAGGCTTGTATCTTGCGGGGGGAGGGGCAATGCTGCGCGGTCTTGATAAAAGGATTTCGCAAAAGACGGATTTGCCAGTTTATATTGCGGAAGATCCTTTAAAAGCTGTGGTTAGAGGTACCGGTGCTGTCTTAAAAGATATTCCTAAATATAAAAGGGTACTGATAAAATAAGCTCAATATTGCATCTATAACATTGATCTTTAGTGCCTAATTCGACAAAATTTTGTTGGATGTATTGAAAGAGGCAGTTCAAAATTGAACTGCCTCTAATAATATTACAATTTTTGAAAAATATCTAATTGAAATATTTCGTAATGTATGTAAGAAGATTTTCATCATTCATTTTATTTGACGTACTTTCACTTGCTACTGCGTTTTTATATTGTGGAGTTTCCGTTAAATAATTTATAAACTGTTCTTGGCTTTGCCCCGTTCCAGTTATATGAATTTGATCAATGTTGGGCATCTTACTGGTAATCTCTTTAAAAAATTTTTGTGTTAAGCTAATTTCTTGATTGTTTGAAGTTTTTTCATTCGAATTATTATCCGGTCCTGCATTTTTTACATGTCCGAGTATCACAAATTCTCCATTATCAACATTTTCTTTTCCTACGATTGTTGCGTTGTGTGAATCCATCCAAACTCCAAACGACTTTTTGTTTTTATCTGACATATTTTTATATTTTAATAAAGATAACCTTCTATAAACTAAAATAGGAGTTTTTGTGTAAAGATTATGATTTACCGTAACATAAGATTGACCGCAATATTGGCAATAATAAATCCATTATTCGATTTGCAAAATGGATTATCCCCGCTGCGATGCACTAAGCAACACCAGCCGTAACTTAGTTTACATTGTAGTTAAAAATGCTGCGGATGGAATGGCTGGTTTTTAGGATTGTAACCATTTGTCCGTGATTTTTTGAATGTGTTTTTTGATTTTTTCTGCTTTTTTGAAAAGGTTTTTTTTTTCCAGGTAGCAATTTATGGGATTGATCCTTTATAAACATCCTTTGTTCACTTTACTCAAATAACCAAAATCGGTATCTGAATGCTGCAAATTTATTTTCGTAAATCATTAAGAAAATTGTTTTCTATACTCCGATGGGCTAATTCCTTTAAACTTTTTGAACGCCCTATTTAAATGACTTTCATCGGTGTAATTTAATTCGTAGGCAATTTCATTAATACGCATATCGCTATGTAATAATCTAGTTTCTATCAAACGTAACTTGTAATTGGAGATATAGCCTTGCAAGGTTTCTCCTGTTTGTTTCTTAAAATATTTCCCGAGATAATGGATCGAAATACTAAAATGTATACTCAGTTTTTCGGCTTTTAGCATTTCGGGTTCAAATATATTTTGCTGAATATAGTGTAATATTTCAAGTACGGTTTCACCGGTATTTTCTTTTATGTTTTTAGGCAATTTTAAGGCAATATTTCTAGCTACAATAATGATCATAGTATTTACAATTTGCTCTATGATTTTATGATGATATAATTGCTCATTTTCTAATTCATTAAGAATACTTTCAACTAATAAAGCTATGAAAGGTTTGTCTACTTTGTTTTTCATAATACAACCAGGGCGATGACTTGCATTTTGAAGAATATAATTCATATGTTGTATAGTATCCTTTTCTTTATTGGCTTTTGGAGTAATAAAAGAATCTTCAAAGCGAAGAAAAAAGAATTTTGTACGTGTTACTATCTCAAAAGAGTGTACATCCTGCGGTGTTATTAAAAACAAATTCCCTTTGCGATAATTAAACTTATTATTACCAATAAATTGAACTCCCGTTCCATCAATAATATAAATTAATTTAAAGAAATTATTCACTTCCAATACTTTAGGAAAACTATCCAATTCTTTAACATCAACTTCAAATGGGTGGTATAGATTTACGTTTTTCATTTTGCAAATTTACTGAATTAGTGCGAAAATATACAATTTTAGAATAGTATTAACAGTATAAATTTGCAGTATTAGTAATTCAAAAAACAAACAAAATGAAAATTCTTATTATTGGTGCTACCGGTGCAATTGGGGAAATAATAACTCCAATTCTTGAACAAAAGCACGAAGTCATTACCGCAGGAAGAAATAGTGGAGATATTAAAGTTGATCTTTCTTCGGCTAGCTCTATTGAAGCAATGTTTAATCAAGTAAAAAATATTGATGCTTGTGTTTGTGTTGCCGGGGATAGCTACACAGGAGATCTATTGTCACTTACCGAAGAGAATCTGAATCTTGGAATTAAAAATAAGCTTATCGGACAAGCCAATCTGGTTCTTATTGGACAAAACTACTTGAATGAAAATGGCTCATTTACCTTAACATCTGGAAAAATGGGAGATAAACCTGTGAAAAATGCAGCTGGTAAAGCAATTGTTAATGGAGGGGTTAATAGTTTTGGACTGGCGGCTTCACTAGAAATGCCACGTGGTTTAAGAATCAATGTAGTAAGCCCTTCAAAGGTAGCCGACATTCCGATGAATGACTTAATTAATGGCTATCTTAAAAGTATTGAAGGTATAGCAAATGGAGAAATTATTAAAATAAATTATTAAAAAATGAAAAAAGGAATAATCTTAACATTTGCATTTTTAAACGTAACGCTATCAATTGCACAAGAAAAGCTGGTTGGAAGCTGGTCATTAGTTTCTATAGACAATATTTATCCTGATAGCAGTAGAGTTCATCCATACGGAGAAAATCCAAAAGGGTTATTAATCTTTGATGCCAATGGAAATTATGCCATTCAAATCCTAAAAGCAGTAAGATCAAAAATTGTATCTGGTGATAAAAACACCTGCACTGCTGAAGAAAACGCAACACTCGTACAAGGAAGTAATTCTCATTTTGGCAAATATGAAATGGATGAAGAGCATAAAATAATGGTGTTCAAAATAGAATCTGCATCGTTCCCTAATTGGGAAGGGACGACTCAAAAACGTTCTTATATTCGCACTGAAAATGAAATTAAATATGTTGTAACCAATACAACACAAGGTGGTCAATCTATAATTGCCGAAGTAGTATGGCGGAAGTTATAAAGCATTTGATATCTAAAAGAAAAAGCCAACTATGATGGGAGCAGACAGATATAGCTCTCATCATATGGCAACAGATAAAACAATAGAAATAGAATCTAAATTAAAAACATATGCCGCATTTTGTAATTGATTGCTCAGAAAAAATATTGAAATTGAAATCTCCAGAAGAAATAATGCAAAATGTATATAATTCTGCCGAATCGACAGAACTTTTCGATTTAGGGGATATCAAAGTAAGAATTAATCCATTTCAATATTATAATGTTGGAAACTCAAAGGATGATTTTATTCATATTTTTGGAAATTTATTAGAAGGAAGGACTACGATTCAAAAAAGTATGCTTTCAAAAGAAATTATTAAAAACTTAAAAGTAATGTTTCCGGAAGTTTCAATGCTTTCGATAAATATCAGAGATTTTGAAAAAGCTACTTATTGTAATAAAGAAATGGTTTAAAAAATTATGACAATAAATTTAAACGAAAATCAAATCTGAGCAGTAAAAAATAATAGTAATAAAACGGTTTATTCTATCCTTATCTTAATTTGCTTTACTCATTGGATATTTCGCTGCAAAGGGGTTCTTCGTCAATTGTGGAGCTATAGAATCGACCTAGATAACACCATTGGTACTAATATTTGAATGCCGCCAACACTTCCACCAATAATTACATACTTAGCGGGATTTTGAGATTCCATTTTGTTTTAATCGCTATAAACAAGTTGTTTTGTTTTTATTGAGGCACTGGAATTTTGCTTTTTACTATTTGATTTTTACGCTCATCCAAAACATTATCAACAAACAATAGTCATAATTAAATTAATCATGAAAATTATTATTTACCCATTCCTTTCGTTAATTACTCTTTACAGTATAAGAATTAAAAAACACTACATCCTAGCATTCAGGAACTCAGACTTTATAAGGTAATATGGTTGGAAAAATTTGGTCAATTTGACCGGTTTTTCCACATATATCATCTAATAGAATTTTTATTACTTTGGTTAATAAACTCACACAAACACTGTTTAATAGATTTTACACAACACAATATAATAGATTTTTAACGACATAATTTAATAGAATTTGCACAACATTATTTAATAGATAAATCCATTTGTATTTAACATCTTAAAAAAGTTATGGCAGCACCACGTGAACGATTTATAGAAGCGCTTAAGTTCTTGAAGGAATTACAAGAAAGAGGAGTTGTTGGTATTTATACAGATGATATCCCTAGTCGTAAATATAGAGAAATACTGATGCGGCATTGATAATGTCAAATTACTTTTCAGGTTATTTCCGGAAGTCCTGGATTAAAATCTCCAGTCCCTGCCATGGGCTAAGCAATATTACAATCCGGGGTTACGCCGCCTGATTAGTACATACTAGTTTAGCATTTTTGCCTATTTGATTAGGGTATTAGGGAAACTTTGTTTAAGCTTTTAAATCAGTATTTATGATAGTGCAAGGCTTGAGGTAACTCTACGGGACATTCAAACCATTTCTATTTTTAGGTGTGTATACTGGTTAAAAGGTGTTAAAAGCGCATGAAAAAGAGGCTGTCCGAAAAGTAATTTTTCGGGCAGCCTCTTGGAATTAATATATCTTTTATAAATGATTATTTCGCATTTAGTTTTTCCAAATATGAATTTGAATTATTCTGAAATTATTTATTGATTAATTTTTCAAGCCTTACCATCATTTCATCTTTCTCCTTCAACATCCTTTCATATAAAGCAATTTTTTCTTCGTGCATCTTTAGCACTTGTTCTATAGGATTAAAAGTAGGATTATCATTTCTCTGATATCCGATACCATTATTACCAAAAGTATTTGCAATTACATTCACAGCCTGCTCCTCACCAAAATTCTGAAACGCTTCCACGGGAATTTTTAACGCATCTGAGATTTGCCTAAGCATATCATCTTCAATTATATCTTTTTGCTCCAGCATAGAAATTTTCTTTTGATTCCAGTCATGTCCCAAATCAAAAGCCAATGCCTCTTGTTTGATGCCAAGCATTTCTCTGAAGCGTTTTACGTTTTTTCCCTGATGTATTTTTTGTTCCATAATGAGTATCAATTTTCTAAAGGCTCAAAGATAAAGCTATTTGGATTAAAAAGTCTGAGTTTCAAAGATAAAAAAATATCCTGTAAAATATCCATTTTATCAGATATTATATCCGCATTTCTAATAGATTATCCTCTTCAAAGAATAGAACTTCGCTAATCAATATTAAATCTTCTGATTATGAAAAAGAATAAAATATCCTTTGAAACTAATTTTTGGGTAGCCTATGAGATAGCAAACCCGTTTGAGGTCGTTAATGCATTTTTTGACTATGCCCATCTTGATTACTATAAACAGACTTTATGCGAAGCGGTGTTTTATATCAATAAAAGAGGAAGTGTATAAAAAAGATTATCCGGGAGAAGTCTTTGTTTTCTATACTGGACTTCGCTCTTTTGTTAAAGCTTGCTTTTGTCTGCAATATAAAAATAAAAAATGGAAAGTAAAGGAGCTATCATCTGAGCGCAGGTCAATTCTCCAACAGGCTTCCCTTACAATGGAAGAGTACATTAATCCTTTTATTGTCTTCCAAAATGCATTTGCAGCGAAATCCTTAAATGACTTCGAATTCTTCCTATGCGAAATAACACATCTGTCTTTATCTCCTAGTACCATAGAATTTGATTACGATCTGATGACGCCCTATATCCATTTAATATGCTGGATGCAAGCCATCTTATTCGTGAAAGAGGCGTTGAAAAGATTAAAAATGTTGAACAGCCTTGAGGATAAAATATCCTGTAACGGAATAGAATATCCCTTTACACATTCCCAACTTTACCAAAGCTAAATTTTTTTGATATGAAAAATGATAAAAACTTTAAGAAAGAAAAAAGGCTTGTAAAATCCTTTGCACAGGCCAAGACAGCATTGAATATGTTACTTCAAGATTCAGAAAATCTGAATCTTGAAAGCGGAATTTCAGGACTTATAGACAAATTAAAAAATCCCAAACTCAATTTATTACTGGACAGATATCCTGATCTCCTACAGGAATACGACTTGGAACAATTGCTTTCAGGTAGTCTTGAGATCACTGATATAGAGAGGCAGGACGTAAAGACGGCGGGACTGCTTTCGTGCCTAGAATTACTGATACATTTTTGTTATGAACTAAAAGAAAATCCAAATCCAGATGATAATAGATTTGATAGTCTAAGGTATATCTTAAATTCGATTACTTCTTCCCAATTCATAAACGAACTGCTCATTACGATCGTATCTGTGGTCGGAGAAAACTATTACGAAAAGTTTCAGCAGAGAATTCAATACTTAGATTTTGATTTAAAAAATGCAATAGATCTGGAAAGCGATCCTGAATTGCAGGAACACATTGACCTGATGGTCTGGTTTGCATTAGCCCGTCTATTTTTAGAATCAGTTTATACTTATTTCAACAATCCTGATCAAAACCTCAAAAACACGACAGTATGAAAACTTCAAAAAAACTTTCATTTCCAAAACTCGAAAATGAGTTTTTAGAAAATATCCTGAGACAATTGGTTAATCAGCACAATATCTTTCAGATGTTTTTTAGCAAACAGCCCTCGTGCATGTTTTCATATCTTATTATCCACATCGAAAAAAATATAGATGCACAAGAGCTACAACAGAACAAATGGGTAAAAAAAGTTAGAAAACGCTATCAGATCGATGTCTATTTCATTTACTCTGAAAGGCTTCATCATAGATTTTCTTTAGGACATCCGTTTATTGAATTTTACTGCAAGCCTTCAGCTATTATCTACCAAAATAAAGAGTTGGAAAATCCGCTTATCATTACAAGGGATTGGAAAAAATACAAGAAGAGGTTTAATGTGTTTCAAGACCATTTTCATCATGATCACGATCTTCATATGTCACAAGTCCAAAATCTGATTTCAGAAGGTTCTTCAAACAGTGTTTTTACATCCTATGCAAGATTGATTGAATATGATCTTGAATATTTAGAAGAACTGTATTCGGGAAATAAATCTGCTTTACTAAGTTTAGATGAAAGGATCAATAATCTTATAGAATACATTCCTGATATTCAAAAATACTTTGTAAGATATAGCCATAACAAATTTTATCTTACTGATTTGTTTGTGAAAGTAAAAGAAGCAACCGCCGATGATGAGGCAATTTATAAGGAGGAAATGTATAAAGCTGTTGGGATTGCTGAACAAAGTCTCTATCATCTTATCGAAGAAAGGTTTGATGAATTAAAAAATCAGATAAAAAAAGGATTATTTGAAAGTAATGAAGTTGTATGTCAAATTGATGATAAACCTAAAAATAGAATTCTCAGCGTTGCAATAGAAACCATATTGAATTCGGTTGAAGTCGAACAGATCTACTTATATCATCAAATTACTGACCATGAAAAAACGACTTATTACCTGATGCTTATAGCGATGGGTACAGGCAATGAAAAATTAAAATTAATCACACAATCTCTAAAAAGCAAAATTGGTGAAAAATATAATTTCGTTTTGTTAAGCCACAGCCGTTACTGGATACAAACTAATCTGTATCAGCATCAAAGTTTCTTTGCCAACATTATTCAAGGGAAGTACCTAATATATTCATCCAACGAGTATCATCCAGAACTTCATTGGGAGATTCCTCACAATCCTTATCACGCTGATCTACATTTTTATTATAAGCCGACGAAGGACATTGCCTTGCAATTTTTCACAATAGTCAATGATAGTAAAGAAAACTATCAAGGTTTAGATTCCCTTTTTACATTGTTTTTTATGTCCTTTTGTAGAACATATATTTTTATTAAGACTTATTACCTGCCTAATTATCTGTCAATTCAAACGTTATGGCAATTATGTATTTATGCCGATTCCGACATGAGAAAGTATAATTATTTAATAGAGCAGTTCTGGACTGATTTCTTCCCTTATTTGGATAGACATATAATACTTCATCATAAGTTGTCAAAGCTCAACAAAGAGGAGGTTGATCAGATGAATGTTATTGTTGAAAAACTAATGCATGAATTACACAATTTGGTTATTGAGGACGGCTTATTATTAAGCTTTGAGCGAGACTAATACATTATCATTTAATAAAAATTAACCGATTTAAAAATAAAGATCATGGAAAAAGATGAAATTGAAAAGCTAGAGGCTATTAAAAGATTAACTTTCAATTGTCTCAACACTCTGAAGCCAGTTGACGATAAAAGCGGGATTCATACCGCAAAAATAAGAGTGTATGATTATTATGAACTCGCTTCGGTTATTAGAAATCTACTGAAATTATGTATCGTGGCTCTGGATTAAGATGGCGCTGAAGTTCCGATTACGATAAAAAATCAGTCGATTGATGTCGGACTTATACTGGGGATTGCTTTGCAATTATTCCCAATTGATGAATTTGAGCTGCTAAATGAAATCAGAATATTGTTTCCTGCAGATTCTAGAAATGAAGATGAAAATATTCTCAAAGAATAACAATCCACAGCCGTCATAAATATATTTTACTTATGATCATTAGAAATCAAGATCTTATCTTTATAGGTATTCCGGGGCAAACTAGTTCTTCGTCAATTTTGGTGATCTAAAATCGACCTGATGGATAACACCATGGTTTCTTAATAATTGAAATCCAGCCCTTCCACACATTGTTCTTTTGATTTTCATAAATCCATTTACATGGCTCAAAAATGGGTTGATCCAATAATCACTTATTTGAAAGGATAGTTAATTTCAATTGTATTTTTAAATGCAAAGGGCAGGGCAAAGGCAAATCGCTGATAAGGAAAAACAGGATCAGTCCTATGTCTGATACAATGATACTCAGGAATAGGATCATTTTCTTTTGTTGTCACTATAAAATTATCCCGACAAAAACGATTGAAAACTGTCGTTATTTGTGGTATTGCGACAATATAGATTTGTATTTGTCGGGATTAATTATTAATTGTCGCAATACTATGAAAGTCAATAAGGTTTATCCGCAAAATGACGAAATCTTGTCAATTCTGAAAAACTTCCCTAACGGGGCGAATATTGATGAAATAAGACTGGCTCATAACTCTGAAATAAAGATTCGTACCCTACAGCGGCGGTTGGCTAAATTGTCGGAACAGAGTGCGATTATCATCTCCGGAAATGCACGTGCGACCCTTTATAAGCATCCTGCAGTTAACCGAGTCGCATCGGCAGAGGTAACGCGGCCTGCAATTTTAATCCCAATTTCAAAGGAAAGTGAACAGGTACGTTCTTTAGTTACTGCGCTTATACAACAGCGCAAACCTATCGGCTATCAGCGATATTTTTTGGAATTTTACCGACCAAATGTTGACAGTTATCTCACCAAGGAAGAATGAACAGGTCTTGCGGCAATCGGAGGTACTAAAATTGATCAACCGGCCGGAACATACGCACAACAGATACTTAACCGATTGCTTATAGATTTGTCATGGAATTCCAGCAGACTGGAAGGCAATACCTACAGCTTGCTTGATACCGAACGCCTAATAGATCAGGGTCAGGCTGATGATACAAAATCAGCCAAGGAAGCACAAATGATACTTAATCACAAAGACGCGATAGAGTTTATCGTCCAGGCAGCGGAAGAGATTGGATTTAATCGCTACACGTTACTAAATCTTCATGCTATGCTGGCCAATAACCTGTTGCCAGACCCTCAGGCTCCCGACTCGGATCGATGGCTGTAGGTATTTCCGGATCAGTTTATACCCCCTTGGCAATCCCCCAGCTTATAAGCGAATTGTTTGATTATTTTGGAAAAGGCTAAACAGATCGAAGACCCATTTGAACAAGCTTTTTTTATGATGGTACATCTCCCATATCTTCAGCCTTTCGATGATGTCAATAAGCGGGTTTCACGTCTCGCCGCGAATATCTCCTTGGTTCAGTGTAATCTTTCACCACTGTCTTTTATAGATGTTCCGGATGATCTTTATATCCAAGGGATGGTGGCTGTTTACGAGCTAAATGAGACCTGTCTGTTGAAAGATGTATTCTTATGGGCTTACGAGCGCTCAGCATCACGATATGCAGTAGTCAGGGAATCACTTGGTAATCCTGACCCTTTCAGGTTGTTGTACCGTAATCAAATACGCGAACTGATTAGTATCATTATGAAAGAACCTATGAATTCCAAAGATGCCATAAAGTTGATCCAAAATACCTCGGCTAAATTACCACAAGTAGACCAGGCGCAGTTTATCGAGGCAGCAGAAACCGAAATTCTCGCTTTGCATGAGGGGAATTTTACCCGATATAGGGTAAGTCCTAAGGAGTTTGCTATTGGAAGTCAATATGGTGATTCAGATTATCTAATCTTTTTGCCTAATCCCCAACTTTTGCGCATGATCCGTGAATTGCTTTCAAAATTGTATTTTAGCTTATGATTCCCAACCAATGCTTCAGTTCGTCTCCTTCTTCTTTGTTGTGAATTGCTTTCAAAATTGTATTTTAGCTTATGATTCCCAACGATCTTTAACTGGAGTAACGCACGGTTTTTGTTGTGAATTGCTTTCAAAATTGTATTTTAGCTTATGATTCCCAACGATGTTGCTAATTATTCCAACAGCCTGATTGTTGTGAATTGCTTTCAAAATTGTATTTTAGCTTATGATTCCCAACTTTCTAGTTTTTTAAGTGAATGATTAAAGTGTTGTGAATTGCTTTCAAAATTGTATTTTAGCTTATGATTCCCAACTACTTGTTGCTGAAATAGTGACGCCTCGGTGTTGTGAATTGCTTTCAAAATTGTATTTTAGCTTATGATTCCCAACCAACGGTCAACACGCTTATTTTACTGCTGGGTTGTGAATTGCTTTCAAAATTGTATTTTAGCTTATGATTCCCAACAAAACCGCCTGATATACGTATGTTATTTTCGTTGTGAATTGCTTTCAAAATTGTATTTTAGCTTATGATTCCCAACCAATCTTAAGGTATTCCGATAGCGGTATCGGTTGTGAATTGCTTTCAAAATTGTATTTTAGCTTATGATTCCCAACAATGTTATACAATGATACTATTACCATAGGGTTGTGAATTGCTTTCAAAATTGTATTTTAGCTTATGATTCCCAACAACATCTTTGTTGGCTAGAGGAGTAGTCGTGTTGTGAATTGCTTTCAAAATTGTATTTTAGCTTATGATTCCCAACAACGAACAAACAAAATAGCTTAGCGGTGGAGTTGCGAATTGCTTTCAAAATTGTATTTTAGCTTATGATTCCCAACTTACCAGGTGATGAATGCGAAACACTACGGTTGTGAATTGCTTTCAAAATTGTATTTTAGCTTATGATTCCCAACTTTATAGTAAAGTTCCAAGTTGACGATTTAGTTGTGAATTGCTTTCAAAATTGTATTTTAGCTTATGATTCCCAACGCCGCGGTGGGAGCAGTGGTGCGTGTGTTGTTGTGAATTGCTTTCAAAATTGTATTTTAGCTTATGATTCCCAACCGATTGATCTTTTTTTAATAGAATTGCATTGTTGTGAATTGCTTTCAAAATTGTATTTTAGCTTATGATTCCCAACTGCAAACGAACAATGCCTTGAAGGTGTCGGTTGTGAATTGCTTTCAAAATTGTATTTTAGCTTATGATTCCCAACGAAAGAAAAACAGGAAACTTTAGTTACAGAGTTGTGAATTGCTTTCAAAATTGTATTTTAGCTTATGATTCCCAACGTATTCTGAATTTCTTAGTCGCTTGCTTCCGTTGTGAATTGCTTTCAAAATTGTATTTTAGCTTATGATTCCCAACGTTTTACTGATTAATAGTTCAGCAAAGATAGTTGTGAATTGCTTTCAAAATTGTATTTTAGCTTATGATTCCCAACCATCCCTATTCTTTCCGATGCACCACAATAGTTGTGAATTGCTTTCAAAATTGTATTTTAGCTTATGATTCCCAACATACGCTCTTTCGGGGGGGATGTTGAAACGGTTGTGAATTGCTTTCAAAATTGTATTTTAGCTTATGATTCCCAACGTAAATCTCTATCGTGCCATCATAAAGCTGGTTGTGAATTGCTTTCAAAATTGTATTTTAGCTTATGATTCCCAACTCAAAATAGTAACCGAGTGCATATACTGCGGTTGTGAATTGCTTTCAAAATTGTATTTTAGCTTATGATTCCCAACTTTTTCAACTACAAATAAGGTAGTTGGTATGTTGTGAATTGCTTTCAAAATTGTATTTTAGCTTATGATTCCCAACATCGGGATCACTTCTTAAATACTGACTCTCGTTGTGAATTGCTTTCAAAATTGTATTTTAGCTTATGATTCCCAACACAATACCATGGTATCATTTCAAGGTTTTCGTTGTGAATTGCTTTCAAAATTGTATTTTAGCTTATGATTCCCAACTCAATTCTTACTTTCCCTTGCTTGTCGCTAGTTGTGAATTGCTTTCAAAATTGTATTTTAGCTTATGATTCCCAACTTGAGAAAGGCGCAAAAAGACTATTCGGACGTTGTGAATTGCTTTCAAAATTGTATTTTAGCTTATGATTCCCAACAAGCCGCATTTCCATGTACATCAACCGTCAGTTGTGAATTGCTTTCAAAATTGTATTTTAGCTTATGATTCCCAACTTTTTGTCGATGGTAAAGAAACAGTAGATCGTTGTGAATTGCTTTCAAAATTGTATTTTAGCTTATGATTCCCAACCTTTGGTGATGGTTTCGACAACTTCACTCCAGTTGTGAATTGCTTTCAAAATTGTATTTTAGCTTATGATTCCCAACAAAAGAAAATCAAAATTACCATTGAGGAACGTTGTGAATTGCTTTCAAAATTGTATTTTAGCTTATGATTCCCAACGGATGTATTTGAAATATGTTTATATATTTGGTTGTGAATTGCTTTCAAAATTGTATTTTAGCTTATGATTCCCAACAATATAAGGCTGCATATTTTTACCTACTCCGTTGTGAATTGCTTTCAAAATTGTATTTTAGCTTATGATTCCCAACAAAGACAATGAAGACCGTTCAAACAAATTAGTTGTGAATTGCTTTCAAAATTGTATTTTAGCTTATGATTCCCAACATAGGTTTCTGAAATGTTTTTTTGCAGTCGGTTGTGAATTGCTTTCAAAATTGTATTTTAGCTTATGATTCCCAACCAAATGATCGTTTGCCCATCATTACCCACGTTGTGAATTGCTTTCAAAATTGTATTTTAGCTTATGATTCCCAACTTAGCGTTATTTCGCCGTTTCAAATTGCACGTTGTGAATTGCTTTCAAAATTGTATTTTAGCTTATGATTCCCAACAAAGACTATCTACCTAAAAACAATTGTATAGTTGTGAATTGCTTTCAAAATTGTATTTTAGCTTATGATTCCCAACGCACATACTTTCTTTGGTTGCTATTGCCCGTTGTGAATTGCTTTCAAAATTGTATTTTAGCTTATGATTCCCAACAACCGGAGGCGAAAAGATAACGCTAAAAGTGTTGTGAATTGCTTTCAAAATTGTATTTTAGCTTATGATTCCCAACAGTCTACGTTTTTCTAAGTGTTCTTTGAGTGTTGTGAATTGCTTTCAAAATTGTATTTTAGCTTATGATTCCCAACCTCAAGCAATAAATTAAGCGCCACGATATAGTTGTGAATTGCTTTCAAAATTGTATTTTAGCTTATGATTCCCAACAGATAGCCATGTATAAAGATTACTTCCGGGGTTGTGAATTGCTTTCAAAATTGTATTTTAGCTTATGATTCCCAACTATCGTATCTTATAGGAATATATCCATTAGGTTGTGAATTGCTTTCAAAATTGTATTTTAGCTTATGATTCCCAACTACGAGCAGTAATATTGTTTTTCACGAAGTGTTGTGAATTGCTTTCAAAATTGTATTTTAGCTTATGATTCCCAACTGGTTACATGAAGACGAAGTTAAAACGAAGGTTGTGAATTGCTTTCAAAATTGTATTTTAGCTTATGATTCCCAACATGGCAAACCAAATGGATTCTCTAAAAATTGTTGTGAATTGCTTTCAAAATTGTATTTTAGCTTATGATTCCCAACCTGTTTATTCAACACATCTTCACGATTGACGTTGTGAATTGCTTTCAAAATTGTATTTTAGCTTATGATTCCCAACTCTGGGAAGTATTTATAAATGCCTTTTATGTTGTGAATTGCTTTCAAAATTGTATTTTAGCTTATGATTCCCAACATCTCTTTTATCGTTTTTCCATTCTCTATCGTTGTGAATTGCTTTCAAAATTGTATTTTAGCTTATGATTCCCAACCCTGCTGATGATGTCGTAATTGTTCCGGAGTTGTGAATTGCTTTCAAAATTGTATTTTAGCTTATGATTCCCAACTATGACGACTTTATAATATCTAAGTCGTTAGTTGTGAATTGCTTTCAAAATTGTATTTTAGCTTATGATTCCCAACAGTTTTAAAGTACCAACCATGGCAATATGGGTTGTGAATTGCTTTCAAAATTGTATTTTAGCTTATGATTCCCAACTTGCGCTTGCTCAAAGGACTGAACGCTGTTGTTGTGAATTGCTTTCAAAATTGTATTTTAGCTTATGATTCCCAACACAATTACTTTTGGTTATACAAGTGCTGGAGTTGTGAATTGCTTTCAAAATTGTATTTTAGCTTATGATTCCCAACAAAAATTCAAGAACCCGTTTGGATTAATGGTTGTGAATTGCTTTCAAAATTGTATTTTAGCTTATGATTCCCAACGAATGTGCTGAAATCCAAAGCAGAGTACATGTTGTGAATTGCTTTCAAAATTGTATTTTAGCTTATGATTCCCAACTTCAGATGGCGAACAGTGAAGAAACCAACCGTTGTGAATTGCTTTCAAAATTGTATTTTAGCTTATGATTCCCAACGTTTACCGATTGGTAACATAACAACGCTATGTTGTGAATTGCTTTCAAAATTGTATTTTAGCTTATGATTCCCAACTCCTTTTGTAACGGCTACTTTTCCGTTTCCGTTGTGAATTGCTTTCAAAATTGTATTTTAGCTTATGATTCCCAACACCTGCAGGAACGATCTTTTTTCAGAATAGTTGTGAATTGCTTTCAAAATTGTATTTTAGCTTATGATTCCCAACGAGTTTCCTAGAGCGTTGTAACCACTTGCAGTTGTGAATTGCTTTCAAAATTGTATTTTAGCTTATGATTCCCAACTGCCAATACTTATTGATGTTGCGACGAACGGTTGTGAATTGCTTTCAAAATTGTATTTTAGCTTATGATTCCCAACGGAAAGCGTGTTGTCGCGTTCGTTTTTACCGTTGTGAATTGCTTTCAAAATTGTATTTTAGCTTATGATTCCCAACCAATTCTATACTCCATGAATGGTTCGTTTGTTGTGAATTGCTTTCAAAATTGTATTTTAGCTTATGATTCCCAACCCAGCCGACGCGCTCGTTGATGCCGAGTCCGTTGTGAATTGCTTTCAAAATTGTATTTTAGCTTATGATTCCCAACCGAAGTTCTTCATAATTGTTATACCGTTCCGTTGTGAATTGCTTTCAAAATTGTATTTTAGCTTATGATTCCCAACGGAAAGCGTGTTGTCGCGTTCGTTTTTACCGTTGTGAATTGCTTTCAAAATTGTATTTTAGCTTATGATTCCCAACATTAAGAATCTCGAAGGATTGGCGGTTTTGGTTGTGAATTGCTTTCAAAATTGTATTTTAGCTTATGATTCCCAACATATCGTGATGTAATCATTTGATATGTTGATAGTTATAGGTTTGTTTTGAAATCGAAAAAAGGAAGTGTTTTATGTGGTGTAATACAGGATGATATCCTTTTTCTAATCCTGTAGCACTAAAATAATTCTAATTGTTGTGAAGGTTTGTCTGTTTCTACCAATTTTTTTCCATAAAAAAGTTCCATCATCCCAAATTGTTTATCGGTTATTTGCATGACGCCAATTTTGCCATGTTCGGGTAAGTTATTCTTTATTCTTTTGGTGTGTACTTCAGCATTTTCTCGGCTGGCACAAAATCTCATGTAGATTGAAAATTGAAACATAGAAAACCCATCGTCTAATAATTTCTTGCGAAATGTACTGGCTATTTTGCGCTCTTTTCGCGTTTCCGTTGGCAGGTCAAAAAATACTAATATCCACAAACTTCTATATTGGTTTAAACGGGTGTAATGTTCGTCATACATAAACAGGGTATAAAATTTTCCTTGTCTTTCCCTCGAAACATTCATGCAAGGAATGTGTTGTTCTGCTCATTGCGACCATTAACGGACTATTTTTTCCGTCAATAAAAACATCTATGGTGGCAATACTCAATAATTGTTTTTTGATGTTTATGGTTAACTTCTCAAAAGTATCCTCAGTTTCCATAATATGACAAACAATTAAGTCCACATAAGGACGATAGGGCTCCATTATATCATCGGCAAGACAATAGGCGTTGTATTTGTTACGATGAAAAATGCCTAGAGTGGGCAGCATCCCCGAACTCACAATGGCTCGTGCTGTAATAGCTCGTAAAATGGCATAGCCATAATTTAGTAAATTATTTGGCGGAATTTCTTTTTGTCCTCTAGTGAAGTTTTCTAATGGAATAAGATTTAGCCAATAAAAAACTGCCGCTCTCGATTCATGATTGAGTGCGTCTCCCGACGTGACTTCCTTTGCCCAAAGCTCCATTTTTCGGCACGGTATTCCTTTTTCTTTGAGCAGTCCCGCTTGGTTATTAATTTTGGCAGATATGGTTTGTTGCCACAAATTCTTTTTGAGAGGGGCAGAAGCATTAATTTGGTTTTTGAACCGTTCTGATTGTTCCGTGTGTCCGTTCAAAGGCATTAACAAACCAATAGGTAAATGGTATTGGTCGCAATTGATTAGCGCTACATTGTTCTGAATTAATTTTTCTAACAAACCATTGGTAATCGTGATTTGTTGATTTTCCAAAACGACAACCCCAATATCTTCTATAGCTACAGTTTTAGTCTCTTGTTCTTTGTCAGGATAAGAGATTACAATTTGCTCATTTTTAGTGCTTAAATAAGCTGGATTACCAAAGAAAAGGGTTCGTTTTATCATAGTTAATATTCTCCTAGTTGAACAATTTTACCTAAATGATTAATTCTAACTTTGACAATCCCTGATAAAGGAGATGTACTTCTAATACTCCTATAGGTTACATCTTTTAATTCGTTTTTCTCTTCAATGATTGTCTCTAAATGATGTCTAAACATATAATTTTTAGTTGCAATTTTCTGAACTCTAAATATATTGGGACTAATCAAATAATAATTATTGGGGTTTTTTAAATCAATCTCTTGAGGATTAAAAGAATCCGTCGGAAATATAAAAAACTCATTTTGCTTCATAGTAAACATAAATTCCCAACCGTTTGCATGATTTTTATTGATAATAGATAATCCTAAGTTCTGACGAACTACAGCATCATAAAAAGAAACTACTTCTTCTTGTAAATTTCCTTTTCCATCTTTGTAAATAGCTACATGATGGTTGTTTCCAGTACTGACAAAATCTGCTGGAATTGGATTGCCTTTTTCGTCAAAAATTTCATTTCCAAAATGATCTTTTTTAGTATGTAAAGATTGTGCATTACTCACACCACTAATAGTTACTCTTTTTATCGCTATTCCTTTTTCTTTGTTTTGCCAAATAGGATTTTCATCCAAATTGACAAAAGCTTTTTTAGGATCATTGTTATATTCGTTCAAACGATTTTGAAGAATGGTTTTTAATCCTGTGTCGATAACTTTGTCGATTTTTAAATCGGGAGTAATATCTTTTCTAATGGTATAATTATCTTCAAACCAAACCGTTTTAACTTTTTCAGGAACCATTTCTGTTTTCTCTGAATCCAAATAAATAGGGTTTTTAGCAAAGGCATTTTTTCCTGTAAAAGCTTTTTTCGGGTCGTCGCTATTTTCTGCTAAACGAACCAATAATGCTTCACGGTATTGTTTTTTAGCAACTTTATTGATGTATTCCGTTGTAAAATTAGCACCCACTTTTTCTTCTTTAGTCACATATTGTTGTAGTTTTCCGTAAACGGTTTCTTTGTGCAATTGACCACGAGGCGTGAGTTGAATTTTTTGATTACTGCCGCCTTTTATCTTTGTGGTATTTTTGTTATTGGTAACTACTTTGTTTTTGGCTTTGTAGGAAATCAATATACTTTCTAATTGTTTTTTTGCTTCTTCCCTAAAGTTTGGCATCGGAGCAATGAATCGCAATTTATTGGTTTTATCTCTTTTTAAATATTTTGATTCTATACCTAAAATTACAGGTGCTTTTTTATTATTGATATCTCTAGCATTCAGGTTATTCAAATACTGAATATAAGCAGGTTTAGTGAATGCAACTGTTATGGCATCCATGGCGTGGTGGCGATGGTCATTTCGTTTGGTCCAATCTTGTATTTTGTATAAACGTTCTCCGTTTTTGCCTTCTTCCTCTTTTGTTAATCCCAGTTTATGATATTTGTCCCAATTCAGTTCTTTCATTACTTCAACAAGTTCCCAGTCTTCACGTAATTTGTCGGTAACACTTCCAATAGTAGCTGTTACATTTCTAGAAACTTCTAAAAGAATTTCTTTTGCTTTTTTGGCAATATATTGTGTTTCTCTTAATTGTCGGTCAATGAAGCCTTCGGGAATATCACTGTCTGCCATCAATAGTTTATTCTGCTTGGTTCTGCTTATTTTACCAAATAAATTTTTTACTCTTTTTTCGAATTGGTCAAAGTCTTCAGGAGATAATTTGTCTTTTAAAAAAGAGTAGGCTGTTTTATTGCTTTTGTCAATATTCAACTGACGTTCACAAATTGTTTTGTTAGAAAAACTATCGTCAAACAAGCGTGATTTTGGAATAATATGTTCAATGTCGTATTCTTTTGAAAATAATTTTGATGGTTCTATTGGTTTTCCTGTATAAAGTGAAATTCCATCGGATTCTTTCCAAAGTTTATAACGAATAATGTCGTTTCTGGTTACACGATGGATTCCAAATTCCGTATGCAATAATTTTCTGATTTGCTCGTGTTCGGCTGTACTTTTATTAATAGCCTTAGTCATTTCACTACGTTGTTCATTGTTGTTTTTCAACTCACGAGCTAATTCCACACGAATTTCATCTGGTTTTCCCATTGTTGGGTCTGCAATTATGGCATTAATCACGTTAATCATTTGATTAAGGATTTTCTCTACCACTGGATTTCGTAAACTGTTTTTCTTAAGTAATTCTAAGGTGTCTTTTAGAACTCTACTGTCATTTGCTTCTTTAGTTAATGAAGAAGAATGATTGTATCCAGAAAGGAAACAAGCTTGATCATAAATTTGTCCATCCATTAAATGTGGTAATACTTTTTTAATAGCTTTTGCACTTAAGCTACCGTAATCAGCTTGTAAATTAATGTTTAGAAGGAATGGAATGTGATTCTCTTTAAAATTAAATTTATTAATTAACGTTTTTTTCAAGGGTTCATCATCTTCCGAAGAGTAGAGTAAATGCCACAATTGGTAATAGGGCTGTTTATCAAATTCATTTCCCTGAATGGTTGGATCAAAATTGAGTATATTAATATTAATATTTAAATTCTCAAATATTTTTACAATAGCTTCTTTTATTTCAAAAGGTTTCATTTTAGAAAAATCCATTTCATAACCTTCAACCTCAAGTAATTTTTCAAAAGCTTTGTAAAGTGCCGTATTGGTTCTGTTTCCTTCTATCTTTTTGAAATTAACTGAGTGACTGCCTTTTTTCAGTTCACAGAAATCCATCAGCTGAATGTCCGTCATTCCGTCTTTAAACTGAAGAATTTCTGCAATTTGTTGCTTTAATTCTTCACTTAATAAATAGGTTTCTTTTGTAGTTTCGTTTTTAACGGCAATATTATTCAAGTTTTGCCAAATTCTGAATTCTTGAAATAAAGGAGATGATTTTGGAATAGCTTTATGTCCTTTTTCAAATTCACAATGGCTAATCAAATGTTTCTGAGATTTTAATTTTCTTTGATAAAAAATAGTAATATCTCTAACTTCTGATTTTAGCTTGTCGTTTAATTCAGGATGATATTTGGTTTGGGTTTCCCAAATTCTTTCAAATTCATCTAAATAATCTTGACGATAAAAAACTTGGTTTTTAAGTTTTGAATGTACACTGTTTTGGAGTTGTTTGTATTGAAATTGTCCAACAGTTTCCTTGTTAAAATACAATTCTTTACTTCGATCACTGATAGCTCCAAGATAACCGCTTGACTGATTTATTTGATTATTGATTTCAGTAGTGATAAATGCAATAACTTTTAAATCTAGTTTATTTACTAAAGCATCGTTTCTCCATTTGTAATGCTGTAATTTTGTTTCTTCTCGGGAGCCTTTATTTTCAGCAAGTTCTATTTTTAATGTTTTATTAAAATGTTGAGACGTTTGCGTTCTTGATTTTCCCTGAATATCTTCAAGTAAGTTGTTATTTATAATTTCATGATGGAATTGTTTCTGAAAATGCACGATTTTTTCTAATTCCTTTTGCAAGTCGGAACGATAGAAATCAGGAATGTATTTTCCGCCATTTAACAAGGAATTATAAACCCATTGCCCTGGAGTGAGATTATTTTCGAAAAGTGCGGTAGCAATCGCCATTCCATCAATTGCTTGTCCTTCTTCGGCTGTTTTTGCTTTTCTACTGCTTTTATAACCGCGCTTTTTATTCAGCATCAAAAGAACTTTTACTAATTCTTCTTTAGTAATGGATTCATTAGCTGCTTTAGCCCTTAATTTATAAGACGAAAAAGTGGTTTCTTTACCAGTTTCTGCATAAATAAAAGTGGAAGAAATAAGCTTTATTTTATTAAAAGATTCCAATAATGCATCTCTTCTTTGTTTGAAACGTTGTAAACCTCTTCTCGCACCGCGTTTTAAAGTTCTATCAGCATTGATAGAAATGGTATTTCCTTTCTTGTAATCTGACTCTTCATCTGCTGTTAGTGGAACAATGCGGACTCCTATATTTATTATTGATGAGTTTTCATTATCATTTTCTGCTTCGTTTATAAAAGACCATCCAATAGATGTTGTTCCTAAATCTAAACCTAATATTTTTTTCATTACTCATTGCTTTTTAGTAGCTTGAAACTTACGAATAAAATAATTAACTCCTTTACGGAAACCCTCATTCAAACATTAAAACTTTTGTTGTATACTTGCAATACAATTTTGAAGCAATTCACAATAAGGATTATTCCGTTGTGAAAACATTCAAAGCGGCATCCTTACGGTTGTCGCTTTTTTTTTTGATATTTTTGAAATATCAATTGATAAGCCCGATTTTAAAAAATATAAAAGTGATTATTTGATAATTGAGGATGGGAAAAAATTAAACTTTATTATTGAAGGTATTGAATTTAATGAAGAAAATGAAAATAGTGATTGCAAAATAAAAGAACGTGAATTTATAGATCGTATTCTTGTTAATATAAAATAATGCAGCCATTGTTAAAATAAAAATGGATATGCTTGAATTTATTTGACCTATTAAAAAAAATGAATTTAAGCACTTTCATTAATTAAACAACAGATAAAATTATTGGGCTTTCAAAGTTAGCCAAATGGCATGAGAAAGTAAATCAATCTGGTTCAAATCCTTTAATACTATCTCACGATCTATAGTAAATCATTATCAAACTATTTTAAACTATTTTGATAATAGAAGCAGTAATACTTCAGCGGAATCTTTCAATGCCAAAATAAAAGCATTTAGATCACAATTTAGAGGCGTTAGAAACGTTACGTTTTTCCTTTTTAGACTAACTAATATTTATGCTTAATTTTTGCTTCCCCACAGGTTTTCGGATTGATCCACAATTTAGAGGAGTGAGAAACGTTGCATTTTTCCTTTTTAGGCTAACTAATATTTATGCTTAATTTTTGCTTCCCCACAGGTTTTAGGATTGATCCCTTTTGATGTTAACTTAGACCCTCGGTATTCTTTAGGAATTGAATAGATCTCTTTTAGATATAAATGAAGTATTTCATCTTCCTTCTTATAAGAAGTAAGCTCAAAGTAGTCTACTATTATTTCAGGTAACAATAACTTCAGTATATTGGTAAAAGAATCTTGCATTTGTATAAAATTTGGAAGTACAAATATCTAGATTTTTATATTTCCCCACAACTTTTACGCATGATCCCTTTTAATCCCGATATATAATGTATTTATTATGAGTTTTTAAATTTAGTTTAATAACAAAATAAAGAAGTTAAAGCTTGACAATACAAAAATCGTACAAAATAAGGCAATAAAAAATCCCTAAGTCTTGAAAACCAAGCGCTTAGGGATTTTTAAAGTGACCTTGACTGGATTCAAACCAGTAACCTCTTGAGCCGTAATCAAGTGCGCTATTCAGTTGCGCCACAAGGCCTTTATGCGGGTGCAAATATAAGTATAATTGTGTAATTTGCAAGTCTAAATAAATAAAAAAATTAAAAAATATGCCACTAAAGAATTACATACGTGATATTCAAGGCTTTCCAAAAGAAGGAATTTTATTTAAAGACATTACTCCTTTGTTAATTGATCCGAAAGCGAGGAATAAATGCTTGGAAATATTGGTTTCAACACTTAAAGATAAAAAAATTGACAAGGTAATAGGAGTGGAGAGTCGAGGTTTTTTCTTTGGTATGCTCATAGCACAGGAGTTGAATGTTGGTTTCATCCCTGTCAGAAAAGCTAAAAAATTGCCTTATAAAACCATTTCCGCTACCTATGATTTGGAATATGGAACGGATACTTTAGAAATACATATTGATGCGATTCAAAAAGGAGACAGGATTCTAATTCACGATGATGTTTTGGCAACAGGAGGAACAGCAAAAGCTGTTTGTGAATTGGTAGAAAGATTGGGAGGCGAAATAGTACAATGTAATTTCCTTATGGAATTGGCTTTTCTTAATGGAAGAACAAAGATTAAAGGAAACGAGATTTTTGCGGCAATAACATACTAATCCAGGGCGCGGGTTGTTATATAATATCTATAGCCAATAATAGCCATTTGCCACTTTTTAGCTTTGGCTAAATCCAATCTCTGTTTGGTGAAACTTGGAAAAATGACTTTGTTGATTTGGGCTAATATTTTAAACATACCTATTTTTTTTCAAAGATATAAAAAAAGACGTTCTTGATTAGAGATCGTCTTTTTAATGATTTTTGAAGTATAGTTTTAATTATTGTGCTTTTCCATAGTCTCTCTGTACTTTTCCATGGCTTCTTCATATTTAGCCATTTCTTTTTCAAATATTTGTTCGCGTTTAGCCATTACTTCCTCAATTTGTTTTTCATAAGCACTCATATCAGGTTCGAATGACTCCATCTTTTTTTCGAATTCTTTCATTTTTTTCTCAAACGATGCCATCGCCTTTTTATCTTTTACATCCGACGGAACAGTAGGTGGAGCAGGTAGTTTTGACATATCAGGAACCGGGGGTGTTGGCATTGGTCCTTCAGGAAATTTTGGAGGAGTTGGAGGAGTTGGAATATCCTTACCGTTAAAAGTTTGGGTTCTGGTTTTGGTAACTATTCTAATTGTTTTTTCTTTTTTATCGACATCCATTTTGTCAATGGTATTTTGATCTAAACGGTTTAATTCATTTTGAGTTACCTTTTGACCATTGATATAAATGTCATTCTCATTAAGCATTTTGGAGTGCTCATTTGTAATTATTCGGATTTCTTGTTTGTCTTTATTTTTATTGACATCCATGGTTGCAATTTTATCCGGATTTAATTTATCCAAATCATTTTGACTAGCTTTTTCTCCATTAATATAGATTTCTTTGTTTATGATCATTGGTTCGTCTGGTGAAACGATACCGCTCTTGGTATTCATTTTATCCTCTGCAGCGAACTCTATTGCTAACATTCCTGCTGCGTTTTTTGAAATTACAATTCCGAACGTTTTTATAGCCTCGTTTCCTTGGGTTTCCATAACTTTTGATATTTCGTTTCCTTTTTTCAATTCAGCTGTTATAGCAATTAGTTCATTATCTGAGTTTCTTTTTACATTAGAAAAAGTAGCTATAATACCGTAAGCATCTTTCATAGCTGAGGCTTTTCCATCTAATTCTTCATCTGTTGTGTTTTTATTTATTTTGTAAACATCTACGGAATTAGGATCTGTTTTTTTGTTTTCAATTTCTTGAATTTCTACAGTTTTCTCTTGCGCAATAGTTTTAATTTGGAATAAAAACACAAATACCGCTAGTATTGGAAGTATAAAGGCGTACTTCCAAGAATTCCATTTTTTTGATTGATTTTTGTTTAACATAACGATTCGTTTTTTGATTAATGATTGATAAAAATGATTGGTGATGGCAACACAATTTTCGTGTGTTGTTATTTTTAGAAGTGTGATTTGGTATGCTTTTTTGTCTGATATTTTCTTTGTGGCTTCGTTATCGGCAATGAATTCTAGGTTTTGCAAAATCGCTTTTGTATACAACCAAACGAATGGATTGAACCAAAATACAATACAAAACAGTCTCGAAATTAACACATCGATCGTGTGGTTTTGTTCGCTGTGGACTTTTTCATGTTCCAAAATATTTTCCAATTCAGAAGCTGTGTATAAATCCGAATTGTAAACAATAGTATTGAAATAAGAAAATGGCGCAACATTTTCTTTAAGATCTATAAATTTAAAGTCGGCTTGCTGCTGAATGGATTTTCCTTTTAAAACAATATTTAAGCTATAAAAGTCAAAGACAAATTTGGCCAGTAGCAGCAGCGTACCGATTCCGTAAGCAATAGCTGTAAGTACTGGTAAGTAATCTTCAAATGTTTTTTTCTGCGTATAGTTCGTAAGTGGAATATTGGACCAATCCATTGGAGTTGTAGCTGGTTCTACCCAGATTATTTTTGTAATAACAACAAAAGGCAGGAGAACGGAAGTAATTAGGCCTGCAAGTAGAAACCAGCGGTTACTGTTGAAAAAGGTTTCTTTTCGCAACATGAAAAAATAGGCTAAATAAAATAGGACAATTAGTCCACTGGATTTGATGAGATAAATAAACAGTGCTTCCATGCTATGTGTTTTTATTTTATTCTACTTTACTAATTCTTTTATTGCTGTAACTAAACTCCTATTGATAGGAATTATTTCTCTTCTTTTTGATTTTCAATCATCATCAGAATCTCCCGTAATTCCGCTGCAGAAATTTTCTCTTCTTTAGCAAAAAAGGAGACCATATTTTTATACGAACTATTAAAGTAGTTATCGATTGCTGTATTCATGAAACGTTTTCTATAGTCTTCTAAACTAACGATAGGATAATATTGATGAGTATTTCCAAAGGCATTATGAGAAACAAAGCCTTTTTCTTCCAGATTGCGCACAATAGTGGAAAGGGTGTTGTAATGTGGTTGGTCTTCAGTGATTTCGGCCATGACTTCTTTTACAAAAGCTTTTTTGAGCTTCCATAAAATGTGCATGATTTCTTCTTCTTTGTTGGTTAACTTTTGCATGATTTTATTATTTGAATCAAACTTACAACTATATTTCTAGTTACGCAACTATAGATATAGTTAATTAACTAAATTTTTAGTTTTTAGTTGATTTGGACTGTAATTATGGAATCCAAGAGATAGGGTTAACCTTAAATATAATGAAATTTGGAAGTAGAAAGACTTTGGATGAGAGCGGTGTTACGACAGGAACTAGAATGTGTACGGATTTACTTCAAGTGTATTATGACAGGAATCTGGAGTGCGTGATTTGCAGCTAACTACCAAGGTAGTATCTATAACCAGACAGTAGAAAAGGGTCTCCTGTACTGTTATACTGAGAAGACCCTTTTTCTAAATGTAGTTATATAAAAAAAAATTTTAATGGGAATTAATTTTGTTCATTTTGAACAAGTTTTTGCAGCCAAATACAGCCTGCAACCGATAGAATGCCTAAAGTACCCATGATAAACCAATTGCTTTGATAACCAAAATGGGCAATGATTTCAAGTCCGGTTTTTGAACTTGCTATATGTGCTAAGCTGAAACTCATCGTAAACAAAGCCATGTAGCGGCCTTCATGTCCTCTTGGTGCCCGACTTAAGGCAAATGAATTCGAAAATGGGAAGATAAACATTTCTCCAAAAGTGATAAAAATGATGCTTACAATTAGTATTCCAGCCCATGTATTGATCATTAAAACATAGAAACTAATGGACATAAGCAGGGAGCCCCAAAGGATAATTTTTAGTTTATCAATATTTTTTCTTTGGCTGATGCTGACAATTGGCATTTCCAGAAAGAAAATCAATAATCCGTTTAATGATAATAAAAGTCCGCTTTGAAATTCTGTAAGTCCAAATTTTTCAGCGTGATACAATGGTAAAGTGGTGAAAAGCTGAAAGAAGAGCATTGCTGTAATAAAGCAGACAAATAGAAAGGTCCAGAATATTTTGTCTTTGAAAACGGAAGCAGGTATTTCTGTTGTGCTGGTGTCGGCATTTAAATCGGCAGGTTTTTTACGTTCTTTTACCAATAGTGTAAAAATTAAAATCGATACAATACAAGAACTCCCGTCTACCCAAAAAAGCCCACTATATCCCAAATACATGATTATTAAGCCTCCCAAAGCAGGTCCTGCAGTAAAGCCTAAATTAACTGCCAATCGCACTAATGTCAGTGCTCTGGTGCGATTTTCAGGTTTGGCATACGTCCCAAGAGAAACGAACATTGCCGGACGAAACATATCGGCGACGGTCATGATAAAAAACATTCCAATACACAGTCCCCAAAAAGTACGGATGTATTGTACTAGGAATAACAGGATTCCACTGGTAAATAAACTGAAAACCATAATTTTATAAAATCCAATTTTATCAGATAATTTTCCGCCCAGCCAGGATCCCAACATGGATCCAAAACCAAAAGCTACCATAATCCATCCTACCTGTGCATAGGAGAAATTCAGATCTTCTTTCAGGTATTTGGATAGAAAAGGCAGAACCATCGTGCCGGCGCGATTGATAAAAGTAATTAAGGTAAGAATCCATACTTCTCTTGTGAATCCTTTAAAATTATTAATGTAGCGTTGGAAAGCGGTTTGGATCATATATAAGTTCTAATTTTGTAAAGGTAGAAAACTTTGTAACGATGCGTCTTTGTACCATTGTAACTTTTAAACTATTTTTGCTTAAAATTATAAAAATGAGAACGCTATTCGCTTTGGTTTTTTTGTTACAGTTTAACTTTGGCATTGGCCAGGAGAAATTTGATGTGGCAGCTGTTGCCAAATTTCAAAAAAAAATAAACACTGAATACGCAGATGTCAAGACCAGTCCTTTGACACCAGAAGATCTGGCTGTATTTGAAGGATTGGATTTTTACCCTGCCAATAATACTTTTTTTGTAAATGCTAGATTTGTCAGAACAAAAAAAGAAAAACCATTTAAGATGGAAACCTCTACCGACAGAAAGCCTTTGTATGTAAAATCCGGAGAAGTTTTTTTTACGATTGATGGTCAGGATTTTAAATTGAATGTTTACCGAAATATTGAACTTTCGAAAAAAGCATCCTTTGAAGATTATTTATTTTTACCATTTTCTGATTTGACTTCGGGTAATGAAACTTATATTGGTGGAAAATATATCGATTTGAGAACCCCGAAAGGAGACACAATTGCGATCGATTTCAATACTTCTTACAATCCGTACTGTGCTTATAATCATAACTATTCGTGTCCAAAAGTTCCTTTGGAAAACGATTTGAATATTGAAATAAAAGCAGGTGTTAAAAAATTTCACGACTAATGGAGTTCTTTAATTTACATACACATAAATATACAAACCAACCTGATTTGTTGGAGTTAGTCAATCAGTATCCATGGGAGTTCGATGCAATGATTCCATTTTATTCCATAGGAATTCATCCTTGGTTTATTGTTGAAGACCGATTGGAATCTGATTTTGAAATAATCGAAAGCAAATTGCAGAATTCAGGTTGTCTTGCTGTGGGCGAATGTGGACTGGACAAGCGCATCGAAATTCCGATGGAATTGCAACGGCTAGTGTTCGAAAAGCAATTGCTTTTGGCACAGAAATATAAAAAACCAGTGGTGATCCATTGTGTTGCTGCTTTTCAGGAATTGATTGAAATTACGAAAAAGTTAACTATTTCGGTTCCAATACTGATTCATGGGTTTTCTAAAAGCGAACAGTTGGCAAAACAGTTACTGGATAATGGATTTTATATTTCCTTTGGAAAATATTTATTACAAAATCCGGAACTGGAAACGGTTTTTAAAAATATGCCGAAGGATCGATTTTTTCTGGAAACCGATACAGCAACGGAAAGTTTGGCGACGGTTTATGCTTTGGCGGCAAAATACAAAGGAATTTCGGTAACAGAAATTCAGAAACAGGTAAATAGTAATTTTGATACTGTGTTTAACAAAAAAAACAGATAAATAAAGTAACGAATAAATTTTTATTATGGCAGAGTGGACAGAAAGAGCCGAACTTTTATTTAAAAAAGAAGGTTTAAATAAATTGCAAAATGCAAATGTATTAGTTGTAGGACTTGGTGGAGTAGGTTCTTTTGCAGCAGAATTTTTGGCAAGAGCTGGAGTGGGGAAAATGACGATTGTAGATGGCGATGTGGTTGATATTACCAATATAAACAGGCAATTGCCTGCTTTGCACTCTTCAGTGGGGCAACCCAAAGTTACTGTTGTAGGGGATCGTTTAATGGACATTAATCCAGAATTAAAATTGACACGCGTGCAAGAGTTTCTTTCACCCGAGCGTGCTTTTGAGATCGTTTCGGAGGAATTCGATTATGTTTTGGATTGTATTGACAGTGTGACTCCAAAATTGAATCTGATTATTGCAGCAAAAAGAAAAAGAGTAAAAATCATAAGTAGTATGGGTGCCGGTGGAAAGATGGAAGCTTCCAAAGTAAAAGTAACGGATATCACAAATACAGTCAATTGTTTCTTTGCGAAAACGATCAGAAGACGATTAAAAGAAGTGAAAATTGATAAATTAAAAGTGGTGTTTTCTTCTGAAATTCAAGACGAATCAAGTTTGAAAATGACCGATGGTTCCAATTTTAAAAAATCATTTTACGGGACCAATAGTTATATGCCAGGTTTGTTTGGTTTATATGCTGCTGAAACGGTGATTCGATATTTACTTAAAAAAGAGTAGTCAGATTTCAGCAGATAGCGGAAAGCAGATTCAAAAAACTAAAAAACAAAATGATACAAACAGTAATTTTCGACATGGATGGTGTAATTGTCGACACAGAACCAGTACACCGTTACGCCTATTTCAAACAATTTGAAGAAATGAACATTGCAGTCACCGAAGAAATGTATACTTCATTTACCGGAAATTCCACTCGAAATATATTTCAGAAATTAAAAGAAAAATTTAATCTTGAGCAAGATGTTGAGGATTTGATTTTGAGAAAAAGAGCCATTTTTAATGATGCTTTTGATAGCAAAGAAGATTTGGAATTATTGGAAGGTGTTGAAAAATTAATCAAGGAATTGCACCAAAACGGAGTGCAGTTGATTTTGGCTTCCTCCGCTTCAAAAGTTACTATTGAGCGTGTTTTTCGTCGTTTTAAGCTGCATGAATATTTCACGCATGTGGTCAGTGGAGAAGATTTTCCTAAATCAAAACCACATCCTGCCATTTTTGAGCACGCTGCTTCATTATCGATTGTTCCAAAGGAAAGCTGTATTGTAATTGAAGACAGTACAAACGGAATTAGAGCTTCGAAAGCTGCCGGGATTTTTTGTGTGGGTTACAACAGCATTCACTCAAAAGATCAGGATTTATCAGAAGCAGATGTAGTGATCCAACATTTCAATGAATTAGGTTTTGATGAAGTGCAAAATATGGATTCTAAATTAAGGAATAATTAACATTTAGGAATAACTGAATTTGTAAATTTGGAAACATAAAAACTTATAATATGAAAAAAATACTTATTGCATTAGCGATCATTATTGCAAATTTTGCTATGGAGGCGCAAGTAAAGACTCCTCAATCAAGTCCGAAAGCTACAATTATTCAAGCGGTGGGCTTGACAGATGTGGAAATTAATTATTCTAGACCTAGCGCCAGAGGAAGAGCTGTTTTTGGTAATTTGGTTCCTTTTGGAAAAGTATGGAGAACAGGAGCAAATGAAAACACAACGGTATCATTTAGTGATGATGTGGTTATTGATGGCAAAACCTTGAAAAAAGGGAAATATGCTTTGTATACGATTCCGAAAATTGAAAGTTGGGAAATAATATTTTATTCTACTACTGATAACTGGGGTAATCCGGAAGAATGGAAAGAAGAAAATGTAGCGCTTAAAGCTACTGTTACTCCTGAAACGCTATCAAAAAATGTGGAAACATTTACTATTGGAATAAGTGGTTTAGACAATAATTTTGCTTTTTTAGAAATATCTTGGGAGAATTCGTATGCAGCTTTAAAATTTGAAGTGCCTACACAGAAAAAAGCAACCGCTAACATAGAGAAAGCATTAGCTGGTCCAGCTGCCGGAGACTATTTTTCTGCAGCACAGTTTTTATATCAGTCGAATGGCGATAATGCAAAAGCATTAGGTTATATAAACAAAGCTTTGGATATGAGTACAGAAAAACCGTTTTGGTATAACAGGTTGAAATCATTAATACAAGCTAAGCTTGGGGATAAAAAAGGGGCTATTGAGTCTGCTAAATTATCACTTGCAGCAGCAGAGGCTGCTAAAAACCAAGACTATGTAAAAATGAATAAAGAAAGTATAGCCGAGTGGAGTAAAAATTAAGTATTCGCACTCCTTCTTAGCTGAAAAATCCCGTCTAATTTTAGACGGGATTTTTTATATAGTAACATTAATTAGTTTTTTGCTTTCTAAAAATAGTCCATTGTAATAATGAAGATATTACAATTGTTAGCAAGGCTCCGATGAAATTGAGCCATAAATAACCTAGCTTTTCTTCTCCGCTGGGGTATATATAAATGGCGAAATAATAGATTATGAAAATGGTCAGTTGGCTTATTATGGCGCTGCTAAAAATGGCTTTACCATGAACTTTTTTGATATAAAAACCAACCAGAAAAATTCCCAAAACAGTTCCGTAAAAAATGGATCCTATGATATTTACCAATTGGATTAAATTTTCGAATAGTGTACCGACACAAGCAAAAAGAATGGCGATAATTCCCCACACCAGTGTGAAAAACTTTGTAGCATTGAGGTAATGCTTTTCTGATTTTTCTTCTTTCAGATTACGTTTGTAAATATCAATTGCAGTTGTAGATGCCAAAGCATTGAGCCCGGATGCTGTTGAAGACATGGCTGCAGAAATAATCACAGCAAGCAATAAACCAATAAGTCCCTTAGGTAAATAATTCAGGATAAAGTGAAAAAACACATAATCTTTATCATTGGTTTCACTGTTATTGTCAGCTTTTAGGATAATTTCTTTAGCACGATCTCTCAAATCTTTTTCTTTGTTGGATAATGCAATTAATTCTTTGCGAAGACTTGGATTGTCATAATCCTGATTGAGCTGATCGATATACAATAGATTGATAACCTTTTTGTCTTCGGATAAAGCATCCAGTTTTTTTTCTAAAACGTGATACTCATCTTTGAATTGTGATTTCTCAATGGCTATTTTATTGTTGGGATTAAAATTTAAAGGAACAGGATTGAATTGAAAAAAAACAAAAACCATAACTCCGGTCAGCAAAATAAAAAATTGCATAGGAACTTTTAAAAGGCCGTTCATGATTAATCCCATTTGACTTTCCCGCACAGATTTTCCAGATAAATAACGTCCTACTTGCGATTGATCAGTACCAAAATAAGCCAATGCCAAGAAAAAACCTCCCGTGATACCACTCCAAAAAGTGTATTTTTCCTCTGGATCAGTTGAAAAACTCACAATATTCATTTTATCATTTGCCCCTGCAATGTGCAAAGCATTAGTAAAAGTCATATCATTAGGTAAATAATGTAATATGAGGAAAAATGTGATTAACATTCCTGACATGATTACAAACATTTGTTGTTTTTGAGTCACGTTTACCGCTTTTGTCCCACCGGAAAACGTATAAATAATTACCAAAACACCGATTATGATATTCATAATGGTAAGGTTCCAACCCAATATTGCGGATAAAATAATAGCCGGAGCATATATGGTAAGGCCTGTTCCTAAACCTCTTTGAAACAGGAAAAGTATGGCGGCAAGTGAACGTGTTTGTAAATCAAATCTTTTTTCAAGGTATTCGTAAGCGGTATACACTTTGTATTTGTGGTACAAGGGGATAAAAGTTACGCAAATAACTACCATGGCAATAGGCAATCCGAAATAGAATTGTACAAATCCCATTCCGTCGTGATAGGCCTGTCCGGGAGTTGAAAGAAAAGTAATGGCACTGGCTTGTGTAGCCATTACCGAAAGTCCAACCACATACCATGGCGTTTCGTTACCACCAAGAATAAAATCTTCAACATTTTTACTTCCTCTGGTTTTCCAGGCTCCATAAATTACAATAAATAGTAAAGTTACTATGAGTATGACCCAATCGAATAGTTGCATAATTTAAGAGTATAATTCCATTATTAGATAAAAAACTAAAATATAAATGGCATTGGCTACAAGGACACAAGTGTAGTTTTTTTTCCAGGTTTTTATTTTTTTTGGGTACATTTTATTTATTTTTTAAGGCTTAATTTTTTGGGCAGGGATTTTAATAGCTGATTTTAGCGAAATCATATTTGATAATAATCGATAAGCGCCGGGAATACCTTCAGGTAATTCTCTAAAAAAACTTAAACCGGTATAAATATAATACCCTTTTCCGTAAGGAGCGACTAATAAGGCGCCATCTTTTGGTGTTTCTCCTTTATCATTTGACGATAGGATAGGAGTGAAGGCTTTATCAAATTCTTTAGGATAGTACAATCCTTGTTCTTGTTTCCAACCTTCAAAATCTTTTGATGTGATTTTATTTGGTGAATTCATAATGGGATGATCAGGCGCTAAAAATCGAACTTCAGCATTTTCTTCAGTGACTCTGTCACGTGAAATTTTTAGCGGAAACGGAGCAATATTTACAGGAACAACATCATCGGGAGTATTGTATTGTACCAGCATTGTTTTCCCTTCTTTTACAAATTCTAATAAAATATTTTGTTTATTGGCTAATGCGTGTACTGTATTATAAGCTCGTACACCGGTGATAACCACATCAAGGCTGGCTAGTTTTTCAGGTGTTATTTCTTCTGCTTTCAAGAGGGTTACTTTGTAACCCATTTGTGCCAAGCTTTCAGGAACTTCATCTCCAGCTCCCATAATGTAACCAATTTTTTCCGCGTTGGTTTTTAAATCCATCTTGATAAATTTGGCTTCGGCTGGTTTTAATACCTGTTGTTTTGTAATATGATTGTAATCGATGATAACCTGGTCTTTATCGTATCGAATATTGTTAATGATGGCAATACTTTTGGCTACAACTGCATCAGGCTGATTTGGCGGAGTTACCTCAAAATAAACGATTTGTTCTGTTCCCTTTTTTTCTAAATTAAAGGGAATTAATTTTGGGGAAACGATCCAATTATTGGGTAGTTCCAGTTGTAGATTCCCTTTCACCGCATCTTTTCCAGCTTTGATTTTTACAGCTACAGTTTTATTTTTAGTATCCTTAAAAAGTGATACTTTATCAAGTATAGTTGTTGTTATCTCGGGAACAATGTCTAAATAATTATACATTTCGCCTTTTACGTCATCATTGTATTTATAGACAACGTTTCGTTCAAAAGGGATTTCGACTCCATTGATTTGGATATTAAAAACTACTTTTGTTACACGAATAATATCAGGAATACCGATGTTTTTTTGTTCTTCAACGGCATACATCCCAACTGTTCCTTTGTCTTTTAACCAATACGGCTGGGTGTAGTCGATGGTTGGTGGTAATTGTAAATCGAGCGTACTGTTTTTTAGTATATTATTGTTTAAAGGGATGTTTTGTGGAGTGTTCTTTTGTTCTGGCAAAGTGGATATGCTTATTAATTGCATCGGAATGGCACTTCTGTTGATAGTCTCAAGCTTTAGTTTGACAATGCTGCCTGGAGTTGCTTCTTGATTTTGGGCAACTGCTTCCAAATACAATCCAGAACATGCCGCAATAATTTCTTTGATGGCATTAGATTTTAGTACTGTCCAATGTTTTTCATCCAAAGCTTGTATCATGGTATAGGCTTTTACCAAATTGGGAATACTAGCCGAAGGATTGGTATGATCATATTGAGCAGCAATTGTTGCTACTAATTCTCCAATGGGTTTTCCACCTTTTACTCGGTTCCAGCTTGTATCGATCCCTTCAAAAAGAGACGATTTGTTTTTTAAGGCTTCACCATTTATAAATTCTAAATATTCTGTTTCCTCACCGCGACTTCCGGTACTTCCAAAACCTTGAGATTGATGGCGGCTGCGGCTCAGAGCTGCAATTTCCTGGTTTGATTTTCCTATAGATGGAAAATAAGTACCAATTTGCATCTCTGATAAATTTGATTTATCAGCGGCATCAAATTTTTCTTTGCTGCCATAAAACCACCATGATGTATTAAAAAACTGGCGTTTGGTTTGCCACGGCTGAACCGATTGCAGTTGTTCAGGAAAAATTGCGGGATTATTGGCCAAATCAAAACTTTCTACACTCAGCATTGCCGATGCAGTATGATGACCGTGTGTCGTTCCTGCTGAACGATGGTCAAAGCGATTGATAATTACATCAGGCTGAAATTTTCTGATTGCCCAGACAATATCAGAAAGGACTTTTTGTTTGTCCCAAATCTCTAAAGTTTCAGTTGGGTTTTTGGAATATCCAAAATCATTGGCACGTGAAAAAAATTGTTCTCCACCATCAATTTTTCTGGCTTCTATGAGTTCTTGGGTACGAATGACACCTAGTAATTCCCGTAATTGAGGGCCAATTAAATTTTGGCCTCCGTCGCCTCGGGTCAAAGACAGATAGCCGGTTCTTGCTTTAGTCTGATTTGATAGATAAGAAATCAAACGGGTATTTTCATCATCCGGGTGTGCAGCTATATAAAGTACAGAACCTAAAAAATTAAGTTTTTGGATTTGATTGTAAATTTCAACTGCATTTGGTTTTTGATGGTGTTGCGCAATTGTTATTTGAAAACAAAAAAGAAATACGACAATAGTTTGTAGGTGTTTTTTTTGCATTTTTTTAAATTTAATTTGCAATAGCTTCAAATGTAGGAATTAAATAATTTTTTCTGAAATAGTTTTGGGTTTTCTTTAAAATAAAAATTTGATTAAACAAAAATAGAGAGAACCAATTTTGGCTCTCTCTATTTTTATTCTTTTTGATATTAAATTTCAGGTATTAGTCTCTTCCATGACCATTTCCATTTCCGCGTCCATTTCCATGTCCATTATTTCCATGATCACGATCTCTATTGTCTCTATGATTATCATTTTGTCTGCGATTATCATAGTCTCTACGGTTATCATTTTGTCTACGATTATCAGCTACTCTGCGGTTATCATATTGTCTATGGTTATCGTATTGTCTATGGTTATCATATTGTCTGCGGTTATTATTGTGTCCTATAGATCTTTGTTCTCTACCATGGTAGCCTCTGTAATATTTTACTTTATGATGATTAAAGTTATTATAAGGTCTTGAACCATGATAATCATTCAATACTACTTTGTATCCGCTGTACAAATCATAATTTCTGTAATGTCTTGGTAAATATCGAGATCGTACCCATCTTCCTCCACCATAATAAATAAATTGTGTTGCTCTTACATCGTAATATGCTTCTACATCTGGCAAATAATAGTATTCTGCTTCTGCATATCCTACAGGACCCCAAGATGGAGCTGAACCTATATTTAAACTTACTGAAACTTGTGCGTGTATTGCACTAGAGGCAAAAAGGATAATTCCTACGGCGATTAGTTTTAATGTTCTCATTTTTTTAATATTTATAGATTTATAATTTTAATAGTTACTCTTTGGTAATACTTTTTTTGTAAATCCAACAACTGTGCCAATATAAAATAATTAACATTTAAATATCTATTTTCTTTCTTTGCTCCAATAAAAAAGAGAAGCTTTGGGGGCTTCTCTTTTTTATATTTATTTGAATAAAATTATACCAAAAGAATCAATAAAAGAATAACAATGATTATTGCGCCAACAGATAAGTAAATACCGTGTCCGGTAGTTCTTAACTCAGCGTTAATCGCACGTACTTCTTTACGAAGTGCTTTTTTCTCTGAGGATTTCATAGAGGATTTATCCATTGCCTTAATCTCATCTAAACGGGAAAGCAACTTTTTAACATTTTCAGGAACTTCTTTACTATTGCTTGTTACTGTAATTGGATTTTTTTCAGCGGCAATAATTGTGTTTGGAACAACAGTTAATGATAATACCATCATCATTAAATAAAAGGTGAGCTTTTTCATCTTGTTTATGGTTTTTTGGTTTAACAATATTGTTAGTGTAAATATAAGAATAATAAGAATAATTTTTTACAAAATTTTATAAATTATTTAGAAGAAATATATTATATATGCTTAATAGACAGTATGTTATTTGATTTTACAAAACAGTTTAATTTTAGCGTCTTTTTATGTTTTAAAGGTCGGGAGTATAAGAATTGGGTAAAAGTTAGAAAGTATGAAACCCTTATAAAAATGATTTTCATAAGGGTTTATAGCAAAAAAAGAGAGCCCAATTTGGACTCTCTTTAAATTTAGATCAATACGTATTAATGTTTTCCATTTCCATGACCATTGTTTCCTTTTCCATTATTACCGTTGCTATTTCCATTACTATTTCCGTTGCTTTTATTACCATTGCTTTTGTATGCTTTATGGTTGTTATTGCGATTAGAACCTATAGATTTTTGTGGTTTACCTTTGTATCCTTTATAGTATTTTACTTTATGATTTTTAAAGTTGCTATAAGGTCTTGAACCATGATAATCGTTTAAGACTACTTTGTATCCATTGTATAAATTATAATTTCTGTATTGTCCAGGCAAATTTCTGGATCGTATCCAATTTCCTCCACCAAAATAAATAAATTGTGTCGCCCTGATATCATAATAGGCTTCAACGTCTGGCAAATAATAGTAGTCTACGTTAGAGTATCCTACAGGTCCCCATGATGGAGGTGAACCTATGTTTACATTTACAGAAACCTGGGCTTGTATTGCACTTGATACTAATAGAATTATACCAACGGCGATTAATTTTAATGTTTTCATTTTTTAAATATTTAATTAATAGTTATGTAATGTTACTAGTTTGTGTTACTATTTCTTACGTAAAGCCAACAACTGTGCCAATTTTAATAATTAACGTTTAATTGGGGCGTTGGTTTTCATAAAAAAAGAGAAGTATTCTAGCTTCTCTTTAAATTTTATTTCGAAAACTGATTACAATAAAAGAATCAATAAAAGGATAACAATTATAATTGCACCAACAGATAAATAAACACCATTTCCAGTTGATGCTAACTCAGATTTAATAGCACGAACTTCTTTACGAAGCGCTTTTTTCTCTGAAGATTTCATGGAAGATTTGTCCATCATTTTTATCTCATCTAAACGAGAAAGTAAAACTTTAACCTCTGCAGGTACTTCTTTAGGATTGTTTGATACTGTTGTTGGATTTTTTTCAGCAGCAATAATTGTGGTTGGAATTACACTTAATGATAATACCATCATCATTAAATAAACAGTAACTTTTTTCATCTTGTTTTTGTAGTTTTAGTTAATACTATTTTTAGTACAGTAAAGATAAAGTATAACTACATGTAGGTACTTATAGAATTATAGGTCAGAATTATATAATTCACACCTTATAGAAAAAGGGGTGGTGGTATAACTCGTTTTAAACCAGACGTATTAAATATTTTTTTTTATTTATAAATAACGGTTCGTGGCTTCGCCAATTCAAAATCCTGAAAACCAAAATCCGTGGTTTCAAAAGAATTAGTTTTGAAAATATTTTCGCCATCACGAGGAATTGACGGGTAATAGGAAAGCGATATTTGAAAAGAACTAAATACCAAATAATCATTATTTACAATAAATCCGATACCGATTTTAGAATATGCTTTATTTTTACCTAACTCTTTTTCGGGATTTCCCAGCATAGCGATTGAATAGTTAAAATAAGGATTCAATCTGAATCCCCAAAGGTTCCATGGCGCATAGGCCTGAGTTTGTAGTGTCAATACTGCTTTTTGGGTGCCATATTCGGCACTATTAAAACCAGATATTCCATAATTTTCATTAATTGTAAGCCGATCTCCATTAGAGTTTAAACGGTTGATACCAAGAATAAACTGGGGTTTTGCAAACTGTCGTAATTTCCATTTTCCAAGCGTAATTAAATTAGTGAAATAATTTGCCTGAAAAGAAAAAGCGGTCTGGGTTGTAATTGATTTATCAAAAAAGGAGCCTAGTTCAAAATTGGCGCTTAAAAATCCCCACTTATAGAAATTTCCAAATGCCGCTCTACCACCCAAGTAATAGCGTTCAGCGTTATTTTTAAGTTGATAGCCTCCTGTTATTCCATAAATTTTACCAATGGGAACGTCCTCTATGATTCCATTTTTAAAAATGTACTTATCCTCAAGGAATTTTCGAGAGGTAACACCAATACCGAAAAGTATAAATTTTTCATCGGAATAGAAATCAATAGGATCATAGGCAACCGTTGGACTTTCGATGTATTTTATATTTAAAAATCTACCAGATAAAATTAGATTTGTAGTTCTTTCTCCCTCTGTATTTCCTTTAAATATTCGAAAAGCCTGGCCTAGCCATAGATCTTGTGAATTGTATTTGAAATTTTGTTTGGCATAGGTCAGACTGGAATCCTGTAGTGTATCTTTTCTAAATTGTTGATCGATAGCAATACCACCGGCCCATTTTGTAAAAGGAGAATAAAAAGGGCGATCAACCGTTACACTTTTTCCATAGTAGCCGTCTAAGTCAATCTGATAACTTACCCTTGTTTTTATGTAGGTGTTTTTGATGTTGGGAATGCTATAGGCGAATTTGTAAGCGCTCTTTCCATCACTGAATCTCGTTTTGTATTCATTGTCAAATTCATGTCCAGACCCCAAAAAGTTACGCTCATTCAATTCAATAGTAGTCCTTGTGCCTGAAATGGAACCTTTTGGAATAATACTCCAAGAATCCAGAACACGAATGAATACATCGACAGAATCGGGATTGTTTTTGATTAACTGGGGTGTTATATTAGCCCTGTTGACATAGCGTTGCGTTCTAATTAAACGTTCTGATTCTTTTACCAATAAAGAATCCAGCGGTCTGTTTTTTCTAATGAGCAATAAATTCAGAATAGCAAGTCTCCTGGTTTTAATATGTATCCGGTTACCGGTTTCTTCTGCCCAGTTTCTAGGACCTTTTGTAGAATCAATTTCTGAAAATCCAAAAGGGTCTAGTGTTACAATATTTATATTTCGGATGATTTTCCCTTCAAAGGCAATGTATTTTTTTTGTATTACCTTTTTCTTTTTAGTTTTTAAATTAATTGGCTCAAAAATTAACTTGTGCAATACCTTGGTGAATTTTCTTTTTTTGGAAAAGGTTTGGATATCTCTATATACTTCGGAAGAATCTTTTTTAGGTTTATCTACCTGTGAAAAAGAAACCTGACAATAGGAGAGCAGTAATAAGATTAATATCAGTTTTTGTTTTCGGAGCATCTTAAAAAAATTAATTTTAAATAGATTTTGAGATTTAAGCGCCTAATTTTCAGTTCGATTTACATCAGATTCTGTAGTTGTTTCTGTAAACGTTGGAATTGCAATATCTGTTTTAATTATGGTTTTTTTTGGAGATATATCGGAATCAAACAAGGGGAATTTGATACTACGCCAAGTGTATGTTTTTGGTAAATGATCACCCATCAGGTAACCCCAGGGTTCTAATGCTTCTATCCTGTCAAAAATCACTTTAAGTACGGCAAGAATTGGAAGTGCCAAAAACATACCGGAAACTCCAGCGATTGCTCCTCCTATAATGATCCCAACAATCGATACAAATGCATTTATTTCCACTTTGGAGCTTACAATCAGAGGAACCAGAATGTTATTGTCAATTAACTGAACTACGATACTAATCACAATTACGCCAATAATTATTGATAAATCAGGTGAACCGGTAAGTGAAGCAACGATACTTAAAACTCCTGCAAATAGAATTCCGATGTAAGGAATAAGATTTAAAATTCCTGTGATAACTCCCAACAAAATAGCATATTTCACACCAATAACCATAAATCCAAGTGTTGTCATTGTTGAGACTAAAATCATTTCAATAATTAAGCCCACGATGTAACTGTTAATGGCTACTCTTATATTTGTTAGTATATCTTTTAACTGTTCATGGTTCTCTTTTTTGAATAACTTAGATAAAAACAGCAAAAAATGAGTTCTGTACAGAAGAATTAAAAAAGTATAAATAGGTATCAAAGTCAGATTTACTAAAGTATCCGTAAACGACATCAAAGTAGTGCCAATCAGCTCTTTTCCTTTTTCCATTGAATCTTCAGTGGCAGTATCTATATATTGCCTTTGTTCTCTTGAACTTAAATGAAAATTGTCTCTGATAAACCCTTGAATATTTCGGAGATGAATATTAATGTTTCTTTCAATTTTATCAAAATCAGCTGCGAAATCACTAATTTGAAAGGATAGAAAAACAAAAAGGCCAATAAAAAGCAACACGAATAAAAGCACTGCAAGCATTACTGCCAAAACATGCGGAAAACGAAGTTTAGATTTTAAAAACTGAACAATAGGATACAATAATATCGCAAATAAAAACGACATCATTACAGGAATCAATATGTCTTGACCAATATAAAAAATAAAGAGAATAGCCATTATACTCAGTAGAACCAGAGTTAGTTTTGCATAAAATGGGAATTTTAAAATGTCATTCATACCTTTTTTGTTTTTATTTATATTAAAAATCAATTATGATTAGTTCTAAGTTTAACAAGCAAATATGATTTAATAAAAATTCTAAAGTATTATATATTTTTTATCAATAGTTGTATAATTATCACTTTTACGCTATTGATCTAGGGATGAAATGAAACCTAAATTTGCATAAAGTTGGTATCAATCCACGAATTCTTTATCGTCAAAATGATTTTTCATAATTGAAATTCCTTTTTGCAAAAGCAAATTATTAGGATAAATAATCTTTTCTCCTTCATTGGTTTTTAAGTACACATGGAAAGCACCGATATCTTCAACTTCTGCTTCAAAAGGAAAATCTTTATCATGAATTCGTATTACATCACCAATTTTAAACGGAAAAGAAAAAAAAAGAATAATACCAGAGGTAATGTTGCTTAAAATAGACCATTGCGCAAACATGGCAACACCTACGACAGTTGTAATTGAGGAAAGTGCAATAAAAATATCTTTAGTCTGCACTCCCCAAATTATTATTAAAGCAGTTACTACCAGGATATTAATAAACAAATGTATGTATTTGATTACTAAATTGGTGCGATGCTCAATGCTATGGCTTGATTTTGCATACTGTCGTACCAATTTGGTAGAAATAATTCGTAATAAAATCAACAAAAGAAACAGAATTCCTGTGGCAATTAGTTCTTTTGTATATTGGGTAAAGAAAGACATATCCATAATTTTAATTAAGCTAATTTACTCAAATATTCGTAAACTTTATCCGTTGGCATACCCATCACATTAGCATAGGAACCTTCAATTTTTGAAACGCCTATAAAGCCAATCCATTCCTGAATCCCATAAGCACCTGCTTTGTCATAGGGTTTATAGTTTTCTAAGTAATAGCGAATGGATTCGTCGGTTAATTCATTGAAAGTGACTTTGGTTATTTCGTGCAATAAATCAATTTTTTCATTGGTTTTAAAGCAAACTGAAGTAATCACCTCATGTGTTGTATTTGATAAAGATTTCAGAATTTCAAAGGCGTCTTGCTCGTCTTTTGGTTTACCCAGTGCTTTGCTGTTATGCCAGACAATGGTGTCGCTTGTGATAAGAATTTCATTGGTTTGCAATTCACCCTCAAAAGCACTTGCTTTCAATTCTGCTAAATAATTAGTGATTTGGGCAGCCTCTAACTCCGGAGGATAAACCTCTTCAATTTCTTTTAGTCTAATTTCAAAGTCTAAATCTAAATCTTTAAAGAATTGCTGACGTCTTGGTGATCCTGAAGCCAGAATCAAGGTGTATTTTTTTAATTTATTTCTAAGCATTATGTTTCATATTTATAGTAATAACAGCAATAGATATAATCCCGAAAAGAAGAATCCACTTAAGAAGTAAGCTCAATTTGTGAAAGTCCTTTTTAGTTTTTGCTGTCCAAATTTTCAAAGTAAAAAAAAGAAGTGGTCCCAATACAAAAATAAGGAGATATAGTGTTGCATACTGCAGTTGAAAAAGATAATTATTTATGTAAAAAAGAATTGCCAGAACAGGTATAAAACTTAATGCGAAAACTATTTTTGAAGTTCTACTGATTCCTATAGCAATAGGTAATGTATTCATTCCTTGATTGTAATCTCCATCTACATCTTCTAAGTCTTTTACGATTTCACGAATAAAATTAAGTAGGAAAGTAAAGAGTGCGTAATCTAAAAGGATTGAAAAAACAATAGCCATTTTTTGTTGATTGCTTTCAAATGTTACCGGATACAAATCAAAAACACCAATGATTATAACACTAAATGAAAGTAATAAAGCAACTATACTGTTGCCAATAAGCATCATTTGTTTTAGGCTAGTTGCGTAAAAATAGAGTGTAGCGGCAATCAAAATAAAAATAGATGCAAAACCAGGTTTAAGTATGACATTCGATAGATAAAAACCAATCGCAACGCCAGCTATAGTAAGTCCAATGTATAGATTATAGGCGTGGGTTTCTGAAATTGTTTTACCTACAATTACGTTTTTGGGTTTATTGATATGATCTGTAGTTTGGTCAAGAATATTATTGATGACATAACCTCCGGCAGCAAGTAACACAGTTGATGCTACCAATAACCCAAATTGCCAGTTGTTTAATGCCAATGGAATATTCTGAAATTCAAAAAAACCGTACCTAAAAATAAGCTGCATAAAAGCAAGCATCAGTAAGTTTTGGTATCGGATGAGTTTTAAAAAGTTCATTGTTTAGGTTGCAATTTTTGAGTGCGGTTAATAGGCAATTGTGTTTTAATCTGAAATCTAATCGTGTTTTCCGTCAAAATAGGCCATCCATTTTCCTTGTGCTTTCATGACTTGTTCAATTACATCACGTGCAGCGCCTTTTCCTCCGTTTTTATGCGAAATATATTTTGAAATGGCTTTAATTTCTGGGCTTGCATCTTGAGGACAGGCAGGTAATCCTACCAATTTCATAACGTGGTAATCGGGAATATCATCGCCCATATACAACACGTGCTCTGGATTTATTTGGTACACATCGGTGTATTCATCAAAGGTTTCCACTTTGTTGGGTGTCCCTAAATGAATGTCGGTAATTCCCAGATTTCTTAGTCTAACCCGAACGCCTTCGTTACTTCCACCGGAAATAATACAAACGTTATAGCCACTTTCTACCGCTGCTTTCATCGCATAACCATCGCGGATATTCATGGTTCGCAGAATCTCTCCTTCATTGGTTACAAAAACGGAGCTATCGGTAAGTACGCCATCAACATCAAAAATAAAAGTGGTGATGTCGTTCATTATTTCTTTATAACTTTTTGCCATTTTGTTGTATAGATTGTGTTAGCGTTTTATAGATTGTTAAGTGATTTTGATTGGATAGAAAGGCTTCATGCGCTTTAATAGTCTCTCTGTCATTCCGTTTTGCAGGTCCTGTTTGTGCTTCTTCGGGAGAGAGAACCATGATTTTATTTGCGGTTTCAGCAATTAAAGGTTTCAGAATTTCGAAAGGGACTTGGTTTTCCAGACAAATCTCCTGACCTATCTGGTACAGGTGATTGGTGAAATTATTGACAAATACAGCTGCAATGTGTAATGCTTTTCGTTGTTCTGAATTGATCGCATAAGTTTTGTCAGAAATTGCTTTTGCCACTTTTTCTAATAATTGATAATCGGTAGCATTTTCGCTTTCCAAACAAATGGGAATAGTTCTAAAATCTACGTCTTTGTTTTTGGTAAAAGTTTGCAATGGATAGAAAACCCCTTTTCGGTTGTTGTCATCCAAAGCATTCAAAGCAACGCTTCCGGAAGTATGAACCACCAAACGATTTTTGAACGGAAGTTTTGAGGAAATCTCTGCAATTGCATCATCGGAAACCGCAATGATATACAAATCAGCTTCTGCTAAAGTATCTAAATCATTTGTAATATGATCTAAATCGAGTAGGTGAGAGACGCTTCCTATTTGTCTTGAAAAAACTTGAACCAATTCGATTTCTGTCCCCAAATTTTGAGGATTTTGAAATGCTGCAATCAAATGTTGCGCTACATTTCCAGAACCAATAATAATTACTTTAGTCATTTGGCAAAATTAGCAAAAAAATATTAAGAGTTTTATTCAAATTTCGGATCGGTTGTAAAACGTAATTAGCGTAGAAATATGCTTTTCTAAGCAAAATGGGAAGACTTAATTTTGGATTAAATTAACAAATGTAGGAATATAGAAGTCAACATTTTTGAGTACTTTTGTGCGACTTTTATAAAACGTAATCCCTTACAAATGGATAAAAAAATATTCTCGATTTTGTTTTCTACACGATTAATGGCCATTCTATTCTTAACTTTTGCAATCGCAATGGGAGCAGGAACTTTCATCGAAAGCAAGTACAACACCGATACAGCCCGAATTCTAGTTTATAACTCCTGGTGGTTTGAGGCTATCATGGTTTTCTTCCTGATTAATTTTATTGGAAATATCAAAAGATACCAATTGTTGAAAAAAGAGAAATGGGCTACTTTATTGCTCCATTTATCTTTTGTTTTTATCCTTTTGGGAGCTTTCGTGACGCGTTATATTAGTTACGAAGGAATGATGCCCATTCGCGAAGGTGCAGCTGAAAATCAGATTTTTTCCGATAAAATCTTTCTTACTCTTTTCGTAGATGGCGAATATAAAGGGGAAATGAAGCGCAGGATTTTTGAAAAACAAGTACTGCTTTCTCCGGCTACTAATAATAATTTCAGTATTTCTGATAAGTTTGCCGATACAGAGTTTGAGGTAAACTATGAAAATTTTATCATGGGGGCTAAAGAGTATATCAAGCCGGATCCTAAAGGAGTTTGGTATTTAAAATTAGTGGAAGCAGGAGATGGTGGACGTGAGGAGCATTTTTTGAAAGATGGTGAAGTGCAAAATATCCACAATGTATTATTTGCTTTGAATAAATATACTGATGGTGCTATAAATATCAATACAAAGGGAAGTAGTTATACCATTCAAACCCCATTTGAAGGTGCGTTTATGCGTATGGCCGATAAATTTCAAGGTAAAGTAACAAAAGACAATAGTCAGCCTTTGATGATGCGTTCGTTGTATACTATTGGTGAAATGCGATTTGTGTTTCCTGATCCAGCGGTAAAAGGTGTAATTGATTATGAATCCAAGAATGATTTTAAAGCTAAGAATTTAGAAGATGCATTAACGGTAAAAATAACCGCCGACGGACAAGAAAAAACAGTTACGGTAGTAGGCTCAAAAGGTAAGATTGGAGACGCCAAAACAGTAAAAATAGGAAAGAATGATTACACTTTATTTTACGGTAGTAAAGCCTATATCCTACCTTTCAAGATAAAATTGAATGATTTTATTGCAGAGAAATATCCTGGGACCGAGAAAAGTTATTCCTCATTTGAAAGTCAAGTGACGGTTCAGGATTCCGTTAAACCTTTCGATGCCAGAATATATATGAATAATGTGTTGGATTATAAAGGATATCGCTTTTTCCAATCGGGATTTGATCCAGACGAAAAAGGAACAATATTGTCTGTAAATCATGATTTTTGGGGGACCTGCATTACGTACGCTGGTTATTTTATGTTGTTTTTTGCCATGATGGCGATTATGTTTACGAAGCATTCTCGTTTTGCTGATGTAAAAAGAAAACTGGAAGTAGTTAAAACTAAAAAAGCAAAACTGCTGACCATTTTAGTTTTGTTATTCAGTTTCAATAGCTTTGCACAAGAAAAAGAGCACAATCATGCGGATCATGAAGGACATGCTCATACGGAAGCCGAAGAAGCACCGGCAACCCATGCAAATCATACTAAAAAAGTATTAAGTCAAACGGAATTAGATGAGCTTATCAGTAAATATAAAGTTCCTGAAGTGCATGCGGAAAAATTTGGAAGGTTAATTATTCAGGATGCTGGTGGAAGAATGAAACCAATCAATACTTTTTCTTCTGAATTGTTGCGAAAAGTGAGTCATGATGATACTTACAAAGGAATGAATGCGGACCAAGTGTTTCTATCAATGACACAATATGCCAATTATTGGATAGAAATTCCAATTATCTATATCAAAAGCGGGAATGACAGTATTAGAAAAATTATTGGAATTGATAAAAAAGCAGAATTTGCTCCTTTTGTATCCTTTTTTGATGAAAAGGGGAACTATAAACTCTCTAAGTATTTAGATCAGGCATTCAAATCAGCGAATCCAAACCAATTCGAAAAAGATTTTATTGAAACGGATAAAAAAGTAAATCTAATGGAATCGGCCTTAAGCGGAAGAATATTGAAAATTTTTCCAATTCCGGATGATAAAAACAATAAATGGATTTCCTATTTGGAATTAAATGAAGCTGGATTAAAAGGAATGGAAGCAACGTACACCAAAAATGTATTGCCTTTGTATTTTGGTTCTTTGGCTAACGCTTCAACTTCGAACGAATATAAAACTGCGGATGAGTTACTGGAAAGCATTAATGGTTTTCAAAAAAGATTTGGTAGTAAAGTAAGACCAAGCGAAGAAAAAATAACATCAGAAGTGTTGTATAACAAATACGATGTTTTTAAAAAATTACCGTACTGGTATATTTTTGCTTCTATTTTAATGCTGCTGTTTACAATTCTTAAAATCTTCAAAGAGCGAAAGGTATTGCATTATCTTGTTAATTTTATGCATGTAATAGTAGGTTTATTATTTGCATTGCACACTTTCGGTTTGATCGCACGATGGTATATATCGGGTCACGCACCTTGGAGTAATGCATATGAATCTATTATTTATGTGGCTTGGGCAACGATGTTCTTTGGTTTGGCTTTCGACATAAAATCGAAACTTACCGTTGCTTCTTCAGCTTTTGTGACCGCGATGATCTTGGCGGCGGCTTATATGAACTGGATTGACCCGGAAATTGCCAATTTACAGCCTGTTTTGAACTCGTACTGGTTGATGATTCACGTTGCGGTAATTGTGGCCAGTTATGGTCCGTTTGCATTGGGAATGATTTTAGGAGCGGTTTCGCTACTACTGATTTTGTTTACAAATGAAAAAAACAAAGCCAAAATGGATTTGAATATTCAAGAAATAACATATATCAACGAATTGTCTTTGACCATAGGTTTAATCATGCTTACCATTGGGAATTTCCTTGGTGGACAATGGGCTAATGAAAGTTGGGGACGTTACTGGGGATGGGATCCAAAAGAAACTTGGGCATTAATCAGTATTATGGTGTATGCTTTTGTTATTCATGCTCGATTTGTTCCATCTTTAAGAGGGAAATGGATTTTTAACCTGATGAGTATGTTTGCCTTTATATCTATTTTGTTTACCTATTATGGAGTGAACTTTCATCTAGTAGGATTACATTCTTATGCGAGTGGGGAAGCTCATTCCTTAAACTGGATATGGTATTCATTAGGAGTAATAACTTTATTTGGAGCTATTACGTATCCAAAATACAAAAAGTATTATAAGAAATAGGATTTAATTATTTCCATCATAAAGGTTCAACTTCTGTTGAGCCTTTTTTTATTCTTCAACTTCTACTTTTGTCATTTTGTAATATTCCAACGGAGATACACCTGAAATTTCTTTAAAACTTGTAAAAAAGGGATTGTAGGAAGTAAATCCAACTTTTTTGGATAATGAATCTAAGGTGTTATTCTTTAGGTAATTCAGTTCGATGTGCTTAATGGCATCATGAATACGGATTACTTTTTTATATTCGGAAAAAGAGATAGTCGAATGGTATTTAAATAAGTAAGAGAGGTGGCTTTTTGGAATATTTAATTTATTAGCTAGATCAGTAATGGTCATTTTTGAATTTCTAAATAGTTCAAATTTGAATGAAATGGTTTCAATTTCCTTGATATAGTCAAGAATATTTTGATCTATTTTTTCTTTCAGAATTAAATGTTGGCTATTATTTAATTCTATGGTAGGAGCCATATTCCAAATGTTATTTAATACTAAGCAGACATTTCTATTTTCACTTATTTTTTTTTGAAGTGCATTATATCCATAAAGAATTTCGGGAGAAATTAATATTTTTAGTATAATAGTTAGCCAAATAATCGCTGATATCCACTGATAACTATGTCCTTTGATACTTTCATTATAGTACATTTCTATAAAGATGGATACAAAGAGTCTGAATGTTGTTAAAGAGAGAGCAATAAATAAAAAAAATGTCCAATTATTAATTAATTTATGATGCCTTTCATTTATTTTGATTTCACCTTTTCTATTCCAAATATTATTTTTTAATATTCGAAAACATAAAATAACATACACAGAAGCGAAAATAAAAAACAGTGTATATAAAATAACTTCGAGTCGTATAGAATAGAAATAGAAATTGTTATGCAGTATCATGAAAAAGAAAAAGGATATTGGGAAGATGAAATGTAACAGTTCTTTTTTATCAAACGTTGTCTTATTCACAGCCAAATCTTTAAAATAGAGATAACAAATAGGGATAACCACTATTGATAAGTTTGAATATTTAAAATAAGTACTTCTAAAAGAGAGATCAAAAATAAAATACGTTAAGCCAGATAAAAAAAAACGTAATGAAATTATAACAATTAACAAAATGATATATAAATTCATTATTTTATTAGATCTATAATTTGTAAAAACTAATAGGGTGGTAATTATACCGATTAAGCCGGTAATAATGAAAAGTAAATTTGTAGCCATTTATTTAATTTTTACAAGTCTAAAAGTACATTATTTTTAAAACAGTTAGACGGTTTAGTTACTAAAAATTGAAAATTTGCTACACGGTATTCTTAAATCAGAGTTTCGTTAAAAATTAATTACTTATAAAAATATTCCTTTTATGGATTGATTAGAAGGTCTATCCATTTCACTTCATTTCGATTTCATGGTTACTAAAAACTGCAAAGTTCTTACTGATTAGACTTAATTACGTTTAAAGGCAAATTTTACCGATGAAATACAATATTTATTGTTAAATTCGTATTAAAATAAATTTTATGAGGTACTTACTTATATTTTTTACCATGACTTTTCATGGACAAGTTTTACATCATGAAATGCTTTCCTCGCAAGGAATTTCTAGAAAGATGCCAGGTGGTTCGATTATCACGCAGACTATCGGACAACAGTCTATAATTGGTACATCAAGTAACAATTATTTAGTTATGCAAGGATTTCAGCAAAGTGTTTGGGGAAGATATATTTCATCAAACTTATCAGATGGTATAACAGCCACAACTTATCCTAATCCATTTGTTCAGACTGTTAATCTTGAATTTTCAAAACCAATTTTTGACTTTATCAATGTAAATGTTTTTGACATTAGCGGGCATTTGATATATGAAGAAAAGAAAAAAGCAAATAATAACATTTTGACTATTGATTTACCACTATTACCAAGTGGAGAATATCTGGTTCGACTAAATGCAACTAACTTCAATTTTTTTACTAAAATTATAAAACGATGATAAAAAACTACTTTCTGCTTACTATTTCGATTACTACACACCAAATGGTTTTAAAAGAAAATTATCTCAACTGGAAATAATTTTATCGAAATCTTATGGAATTTCTAAGATTTCAGGTATAGTATCCCATTACTTATTTTGGTTTTTTAATATTGATTATTTTTTTTTGTAAACGTTAGAATTGCATTGGCGTTACAGAATAAATAAGATCATTTTAATACCTGTCATATATAATAATGGTTCATTTTCACCATCAATTTATTTAAATTATGAAAAAAATAATTTTACTCTTTATACTTTTTTTAGCTACAAAAAGTTTTGCTCAGACCAATGGAATTACGTATCAAGCCGTAATTTTAAATCCAAGTGGAGCGCAATCATCAAGTACAAATAATTTAAATCTGCCTTTAGTTGATAAAGAAGTTTGTTTGTCCTTTGAATTCTTCGATGAGTATTCAAAATTGGAATATCAAGAGCTTATTCAGACTAAAACGGATCAATATGGAATGGTTAATTTGGTAATAGGGACTGGATCACAAATTGACGGTTATGCCACTTCTTTTGAAACAATTTTATGGGATTCCTTAAAGAAAAGTTTAGTAGTCGCTATAAATACGAATGGGAACTGTTCTTCATTTACGGAAATTAGCAATCAACCGTTTACCTATGTTCCTTTTGCCTATTCAGCGAAGAATGCTACAAATGTTATTGGGGTTGTATCTATTGAAAATGGAGGAACGAATGCAACGACTCTTCTGGATGCAAAAAAGAATTTGGGTATTGAAAATGTTGATAACACAAGTGATTTAGATAAGCCTCTTAGTTTGGCGGAAGTAAATGCATTGAGTTCAAAAGAAGATGGTTCAAATAAAAGCTCAGACATTGTTATAGATGGTAATTCTGATATAAAATACCCAAGTGTAAAAGCTGTTAAATCCTATCTTGATGCTAATGTGTCAACAAATAATGCAGCCTTAAAATTTGAAATAGCACGAGCTAAATCTGCTGAAGGCATTTTAACTTCTGATTTACTTACTGAAGCCACAATTAGAGCTGCTAATGATACTAAATTGGGTACAGATTTATCTAGTGAAGTTCTCAGATCTACAACTGCCGAAGGAGTTTTGGCTACAGATATCGGATTAGAAAAAGCTACAAGAACAGCCGCTGATATTACTTTACAAACCAATATTGATTTAGCCAATACTGCTTTACAAACGAATAGTACTACTTTACAAACCAATATTGATTCTAATAAAACGGCCGCTGCTATTGCTATTGCGGGAGTTCAATCTGCTGTTGATGCTAATAATATGGCAAGTGATTTAGCTGATACTACTTTACAAACTAGTATTGATTCTAATAAAACAGCCACTGATACCGCTATTGCGGGAGTTCAGTCGGATGTTGATACCAATAAAACGGCAAGCGATTTAGCCGATACTACTTTACAAACCACTATTGATTCTAGTAAAACGGCTACAGATACTGCTATTGCAGGGGTTCAATCGGCTGTTGATACTAATAAAGTGGCAAGCGATTTAGCAGAGACTAATTTACAAGCCACTATTGATTCTAACAAAACGGCTACTGATACCGCTATCGCAGGAGTTCAATCTGATGTTGATACTAATAAAACCGCTACTGATACCGCTATTACAGGAGTTCAGTTGGATGTTGACGCTAATAAAGCGGCAAGTGATTTAGCTGATACTACTTTACAAGCTAATATTGATACCAATAAAACCGCTACTGATACCGCTATTGCGGGAGTTCAGTCGGATGTTGATACCAATAAAATGGCAAGTGATTTAGCCGATACTACTTTACAAACTAATATTGATTCTAATAAAACGGCCATTGATAGCGCTATCGCAGGAGTTCAATCTGATGTTGACGCTAATAAAGCGGCAAGTGATTTAGCTGATACTGCTTTACAAACGAAGATTGATTCTAATAAAACGGCCATTGATAGCGCGATCGCAGGAGTTCAGTCGGATGTTGATACCAATAAAACGGCAAGCGATTTAGCCGATACTACTTTACAAACCACTATTGATTCTAGTAAAACGGCTACAGATACTGCTATTGCAGGGGTTCAATCGGCTGTTGATACTAATAAAGTGGCAAGCGATTTAGCAGAGACTACTTTACAAGCCACTATTGATTCCAACAAAACGGCTACTGATACCGCTATCGCAGGAGTTCAATCTGATGTTGATACTAATAAAACTGCTACTGATACCGCTATTACGGGAGTTCAGTTGGATGTTGACGCTAATAAAGCGGCAAGTGATTTAGCTGATACTACTTTACAAGCTAATATTGATACCAATAAAACCGCTACTGATACCGCTATTGCGGGAGTTCAGTCGGATGTTGATACCAATAAAATGGCAAGTGATTTAGCCGATACTACTTTACAAACTAATATTGATTCTAATAAAACGGCCATTGATAGCGCTATCGCAGGAGTTCAATCTGATGTTGACGCTAATAAAGCGGCAAGTGATTTAGCTGATACTGCTTTACAAACGAAGATTGATTCTAATAAAACGGCCATTGATAGCGCGATCGCAGGAGTTCAATCTGATGTTGATACTAATAAAGCGGCAAGTGATTTAGCCGATACTGCTTTACAAACGAATATTGATTCTAATAAAACGGCCATTGATAGCGCTATCGCAGGAGTTCAATCTGATGTTGATACTAATAAAGCGACAAGTGATTTAGCCGATACTACTTTACAAGCTAATATTGATTCCAATAAAACGGCCACGGATACCGCTATTGCGGGAGTTCAGTCGGATGTTGATACTAATAAAGCGACAAGTGATTTAGCCGATACTACTTTACAAGATAATATAGATTCCAATAAAACGGCCACTGATACCGCTATTGCAGGGGTTCAGTCGGATGTTGATACTAATAAAGCGGCAAGTGATTTAGCTGATACTACATTACAAACCACTATTGATACCAATAAAACAGCAAGTGATTTAGCCGATACTACTTTACAAACCACTATTGATTCCAATAAAACGACTACTGATACCGCTATTGCGGGAGTTCAATCTGATGTTGATACTAATAAAGCGACAAGTGATTTAGCTGATACTACTTTACAAGCTACTATTGATTCTAATAAAACGGCCGCTGCTATTGCTATTGCGGGAGTTCAATCTGCTGTTGATGCTAATAATATGGCAAGTGATTTAGCTGATACTACTTTACAAACTAGTATTGATTCTAATAAAACAGCCACTGATACCGCTATTGCGGGAGTTCAGTCGGATGTTGATACCAATAAAACGGCAAGCGATTTAGCCGATACTACTTTACAAACCACTATTGATTCTAGTAAAACGGCTACAGATACTGCTATTGCAGGGGTTCAATCGGCTGTTGATACTAATAAAGTGGCAAGCGATTTAGCAGAGACTACTTTACAAGCCACTATTGATTCTAACAAAACGGCTACTGATACCGCTATCGCAGGAGTTCAATCTGATGTTGATACTAATAAAACCGCTACTGATACCGCTATTACGGGAGTTCAGTTGGATGTTGACGCTAATAAAGCGGCAAGTGATTTAGCTGATACTACTTTACAAGCGGATATTGATAACAATAAAACCGCTACTGATACCGCTATTGCGGGAGTTCAGTCGGATGTTGATACCAATAAAATGGCAAGTGATTTAGCCGATACTACTTTACAAACTAATATTGATTCTAATAAAACGGCCACTGATACCGCTATTGCGGGAGTTCAATCTGATGTTGATACTAATAAAGCGACAAGTGATTTAGCTGATACTACTTTACAAGCTAATATTGATACCAATAAAACGGCCACTGATACTTCTATTTCGGGGGTTCAATCTGATGTTGATACTAATAAAGCGACAAGTGATTTAGCTGATACTACTTTACAAGCTAATATTGATACCAATAAAACGGCCACTGATACTGCTATTGCGGGTGTTCAATCTGATGTTGATACTAATAAAGCAACAAGTGATTTAGCTGATACTACTTTACAAGCTAATATTGATACCAATAAAACGGCCACTGATACCGCTATTGCAGGGGTTCAGTCTGACGTTGATACCAATAAAGCGGCAAGTGATTTAGCTGATACTACTTTACAAGCTAATATTGATACCAATAAAACGGCTACAGATAGCGCTATTGCAGGTGTTCAGTCGGATGTTGATGCTAATAAAGCAGCAAGCGATTTAGCTGATACTACTTTACAAGCTAATATTGATACCAATAAAACGGCCACTGATACCGCTATTGCGGGAGTTCAGTCGGATGTTGATGCTAATAAAGCGACAAGTGATTTAGCGGAGACTACTTTACAAGCTAATATTGATACCAATAAAACCGCAAGTGATTTAGCCGATACTACTTTACAAACCACTATTGATACCAATAAAACCGCTACTGATAGCGCTATTGCGGGAGTTCAGTCGGATGTTGATGCTAATAAAGCGGCAAGCGATTCAGCCGATACTACTTTCCAAGCCACTATTGATTCCAATAAAACCGCTACTGATACCGCTATTGCGGGAGTTCAGTCGGATGTTGATGCTAATAAAGCGACAAGTGATTTAGCGGAGACTACTTTACAAGCCACTATTGATTCCAATAAAACCGCAAGTGATTTAGCCGATACTACTTTACAAACCACTATTGATACCAATAAAACGACTACTGATACCGCTATTGCAGGAGTTCAGTCGGATGTTGATGCTAATAAAGCGGCAAGTGATTTAGCAGAGACTAATTTACAAGCTACTATTGATACCAATAAAACCGCTACTGATAGCGCTATTGCGGGAGTTCAGTCGGATGTTGATGCTAATAAAGCGGCAAGCGATTCAGCCGATACTACTTTACAAGCCACTATTGATTCCAATAAAA